>NZ_JBMERN010000005.1:0-98287 GCF_049310965.1 Loktanella sp. DJP18
CTCTGAGCAGTACCTAAATTTTATTCAGTATGAAGTTTATAGGTTCCTAAATGCACTAAACTCAAAAATCAAAAACTCTGAATTTGGGCGCACACGCTCGATTAACAACGTGTACGAGAACGACTTCAAAATGATTTCTAAAACTTATCTTATTTTGAGGCTGCTGGGCGTATCACGCAATGAATCTCGAACATACTGGTAGCGTCGACTAATCGCAATACCCCAATTGGGCGCATGAGTCTCTGCTAAAAGTATGATTTCCTCGGGCGTGAAATTGTAGTCGCTGTCGTTGCGCGAAATGATTTCATAGATTTGTTTGGGGAACGGTCTCGCAAGGAGCGAAGCAACGAAAGATGCTTCATCCCAGCTAAGTCTTGAAGCATACTTACAAAATATAAATTTCGCGTTGATCTCAACACCTTCAAGTTTGTACCCGAAATAGCTTTTGTGCATGTAGGCGTAGAATATCGAAGCTTTGCTACGATGAGCGTTAAGCAACACAGCCAAAAGTAATTCTCGGATTTTTCGCCTGATAGTGCGTTCATAGCGGCCTGTGGCTATTCGCACTAACTGCTGGTCGATCGTACTAATAGCACCCAGCCTGCCGCCCACTATTAGCCTTTTGATTAAGCTAAATGATGCTCGCAACTCAACGCCAGAGTGAGAGAAGAATTGTCGGTCTTCTAAAAACAGGATCGCAGCTTGTACCTTTGTTAACTCGGTGAATCCTGTAATGTGACTTTGCTGATAAATTGCTGAAGAAAGGCTTTGGGCGTCAATACAATCCAATACTTGATCGAGATCTCGATTAAGTCGCAGCAGCCATCGTTTAGGGCTGAAGTCGAAAGATATTTGGTGCCAGTTTGTCATTTTACTTCACCAAAACCCCCTCAAACTCCCGCCATTCCCCCTTGCTCATGCCCGAGGTCTCCTGCGTGACCGCTTCCCCCGCCAGCATCCGCTTCACGCAATCGAGGCCCTTGGCCGACAGCACCGCCCCACCCAACCGATAATCCGCGAACGCCCCGTAGGCCGCCGGCACCCAGTCCGCCACGATTCCGCAGATCGCCTCGGCATAGACGCGGATTTCGTATTGGGCGTGGGGGTCGGCGCGCAGGCGCAGGAAGTGGAACAGGTTGTGCAGGTCCACCTTCCAGTACCACTGGGTATAGATGTTCGCAGGCAGGTTCATGCGGGCGAGTTCGCGGGCGAGGCCCTGTTTCGGTGTGCCGTCCGGCCCCTCCTCGCCGATCATCTCGGCGTAGTGGTCATAGGTCCGGGCGGCGTCGCCCTTCAGGATCTCCAGCACGCGGGCGGATTCGTCAGGCGTCAGCGCCTGCCCCCGCCCCTGGTTGTTCACGACCGATTGGGCCGCCAGCTGTTCGGGTGCCGGGATGTAGAATTCGCGGTCGAGGATCGAATAGCGGGCGGAGTATTCGTTGACGTTGGCCGTCCGGTGCCTGATCCACTGGCGCGCGACGAAGACGGGCAGCTTCACGTGCAGCTTGACCTCGCACATCTCGAACGGGGTCGAGTGCCAGTGCCGCATTAGGTAGCGGATCAGCCCCTCGTCGTTCTGCACGGATTTGGTGCCGCGGCCATAGGACACGCGGGCGGCCTGGCAGATCGCAGCGTCGTCGCCCATGTAGTCCACCAGCCGGACGAAGCCGTGATCCAGCACCGGATGTGCGGTGTAAAGATGCTTTTCCGCCCCCTCTGCCACGGCCCGCAGGGTGGGCCGCGGGGTCTGGCGGAGATCGTCGATTTCGGCCTGCTGGTCGGGGGTCACGGGCATGGGCGGCGTCCTTTGCATCACGAGTCGGGGCACTTTAGGCGGCGCGTGGCAAAACCTCCATAAGTGGTGAGCAAAGCCGCCGGGACCGGGTGCGGCGGATTGACTTGCGGCGATGGCACCGGGACAGTGACCGCCAACATCTCGACTTCGCAGGGGGCGATTCCATGATCCGTTCGACACTGGCCGTGGCGGCCCTTGCACTGCTCACGGCCTGCGGTGACGGTCAGCCGTTCTTCGACGAGGCGACCGACCCCGAACCAGGCACCGGGACTGGTGGCGACGACGACGGCGGCATCGACACGGGCGGCGCGACGCCGCCCTTGCCCGGCACCGCATCGCCGTCGGCGGATGCCAGCATCGTCCGGTTCGAGCCGTCTGCCGCCGACGGCAGTTCGCTGGTGCAGGACGTGGCCTACGATCCGGCGACCGACACGTTCTCTGTCGACGGCATCGGGTTCGACGGCAACAACGTCTATACCCGCCTGCCCGGCACCCTGAGGACCATCGGCCCGGCCCGTGCATTCGGCGCGTCTCTGGTGGTCAAGGATGCGCTGACCGGGACGCCGATTACGCAGATCGCCCCCTACCGCGCGCTTTACGGCGTCAGCCGCAACCGCACCGACGGAGAGCCGACGACAAGCTATGCCATCGTGCGCACCGGTGGGTACGTCGGCTACGGGTTCGGCGGCTTTGTCTATCAGCGCAACGGCGGCGTGTCGCTGCCGACGACCGGTCAGGCCGGCTTCAGCGGCGAATATGCCGGTATCCGCGTGTTCGAGAACCGCACCGGTCTGGAATACACGACAGGCGACATGAACATACTGATCGATTTCGAGGACTTCAACGCCAACGATGCGGTGCGTGCCCAGATCACGAACCGGGCTGCCATCGATCAGGCCGGCAATGCCATCCCGCTGGGGAACGGCGACGGTCAGTTGCGTCTGCCCGATGTCGGCTGGGTGATTCAAGAGGGTTCACCCACGATCAACGGCAACGGGGAACTCACGGGCGAGCTGCGGTCCGTGACGCTCAACGATCAGGGCGCGCTTGAGACTTACGAGACCGGCACCTTCAACGGCCTGATCGCGGGCGACGCCACAAAGAGACCCGGCGGCGAGATCGTCGGCGTCGTGGTGCTGCAATCCGCCGACCCGCGGTTCGAAGGCGTCAACGTCCAGGAAACGGGTGGAGTGGTCCTTTACCGTGACTGATGCAGGACGTGTCGTGGGCCTTGTGCTAGCGGCGACCATGACCCTGGCTGGCATGCCGGCTGCGGCGCAGACAGCGACCGATCAGGATCGTGCGACAGGTCTGAGCGTCGACGACATGCGCGTGCTGGCCCAGCAATTGCTGGCGGTGGGCCAGCCGTCGGCTGCCGGAAACGTGCTGAATGCGGTGCTCGCCCAGAACCCGGACGACACGGCCGCGCTGATCCTCGGGGCGCAGGCCGCGTTGGACCAGAACCAGCCTGCAGCGGCCGTCGATCTGGCAGCGCGCGGCTACCGGACCACAACCGACCTCACAGCCCGCTTTGTCGCCGCCCGGCTTGCCGCACTTGGCCATGCGACGCTGCAACAGGACACCCGCGCGCAATTCTGGCTGCGCCGTGCCCGGCAGGTGGCACCGGATGCAGAGAACGCGGAGTCAGTCGCCCGTGACTATGCGTTTCTGCGCAACCGCAATCCGCTGTCGTTCAACCTGTCCTTCGGGGCCACGCCGTCGAACAACATCAACAACGGGTCGCGGTCGGACACCGTCACGATCGGCCCCTTCGTCACGGTCCTCAGCGAATCCGCCAAGCCGCTGTCGGGCTTTCAATTCGACGCAGGTGCCACGTTGCGATATCGGTTGCGCGAGGATGCGCGGTCACAGCTGTCCGTCGCATTCGACCTCAACACCACCACATATGCGTTAAGTCAGACCGCCAGGGACGCCCTGCAGCGCGACATCGACGCTGCCGCGGGCGACACCAGCGACCTGCCGCGGGCGGGCAGCGATTTTGCCTATACCGAGGCGTCGGTGTCCCTGATCCAGCAGCAAATCCTGCGCGACGACTGGCAGCCGACCACCCTGTCGCTGTCATTGGGTCGCAACTGGTATGGTGGCGAAACCTACCAGAAGTTCGTGACAGCCTCGGTGTCGCAAAGCTTTGCCTTCGGCCCGGGGGAACAGATCAGGCTTGACGGTTTCTATCGCTACAATTTTGCGGATCAGCCGGATCGAGTGGACAGCTTTGGCGACCCGATCCTTTATGACGACATCGCGAATTTCGGGGTCGGTCTGGGTTACACACGCCTGCTGGACGACGGCAACATCGTGAATCTGGGCGTGTCGAACCGGATGAGCACATCGGACAATGCCGAAAACGACTTCGTCTCTTGGCGCGTCGCGGCGGGTCTGGACCTGGCCCAACCGGTGATGAACGTCCGCTTCGGGTTCGGGGCGCAGTTCGAGGAACGCAAATTCGACCGTTCCATCTACACTTCCGGCATCCGGCGGGACCGAACCGTGACCGGCCAGGTGACGGCGCTGGTGGACGAGTTGGAATACTACGGCTTCACGCCCGTCTTTACCCTCAGCGCCGGGCGCACCTATTCGCGGGCAGAGCGTTTCGATACGGATTTCGCGAACATCGGCATCGATTTGCGGTCGGCGTTCTAGGTTGCGGTCTTGGCAGGGCCTGAGGACAGGCTACCATTTGGCCAATGCAAACAGCCCGAGGAAGGACCACGATGTCCCTGAAATACCTGCATACCATGCTCCGCGTTCAGGATCTGGACAAGACGATGGCGTTTTTCAACCTGCTGGGTCTACGGGAAATTCGCCGCCGCGACGATGACGGCGGACGCTTTTCGCTGATCTTCATGGCCGCCGAAGGGGACGAGGATTGCCCAGTCGAGCTGACCTGGAACTGGGACGGCGACACGGGCCTGCCCTCCGACAGCCGCCATTTCGGCCATCTCGCCTATCGCACCGACGACATCTACGCGCTGTGCCAGCATCTGATGGACAACGGCGTGACGATCAACCGGCCGCCGCGCGACGGCAACATGGCGTTCGTTCGCTCACCGGACAACGTCTCGGTCGAATTGTTGCAGAACGGCGACGCGCTGCCAAAGGCCGAGCCGTGGGCCAGCATGGAAAACATCGGTCATTGGTAGGATGATCGGCCGGCTGGCAGCGCTGACCGGCCTGACGTTGATGGCGCAGCCGGCCGGTGCCTGCCGGCTGGCGCTTGTGCTGGCCATCGACGTGTCATCCTCTGTCGACGCGGCCGAGGATGTGTTGCAGCGGCAGGGATTGGCACAGGCGCTGGTCGACCCAGAGGTCATGGCCGCCTTTCTGACCGCTGACGATCCGGTTGCGCTGGCCGTCTTCGAATGGTCCGGGCGCTACAACCAGGCCACGCTGGCGGACTGGACAGTGGTGCAATCGCCCGATGACCTGATCCGCCTGTCCGCCCAGATCGCGGGCAGCAGCCGAAGCCACAACGACTTCCCGACCGCGATGGGCCATGCGCTGGGTCATGCGGCCGGTCTGTTGCAGTCCGCCCCCGCCTGCCTGTTCCAGACCATCGACGTCGCGGGCGACGGGATCAACAACGAAGGTTTCGGACCGGTCGAGGCGTATCGCGCGTTTCCGTTCGAAGGCGTGACGGTGAACGGCCTTGTGGTGAATGCCGCCGACTTCGAAGGCGAGGTCGGCCTGATTCCGTTCTACATGAATGAAGTCATCCGCGGCCCCGGTGCCTTCATCGAGGTCGCGACGACATTCGACGATTACGCGCGCGCCATGCGGCGCAAACTGATCCGCGAGCTTGGCGTTCAGGTCCTGGGGGGTGCTGCCGCACCCGTGCCGCAAGGGTGAGGCATCTGTTGCTCATTTCCCTGATGCTGGCATCGCAGGGGGCGCATGCGGCCTGCCGACAGGCGCTGGCGCTGGGCCTCGACATCTCCGGGTCGGTGGATGCGCGGGAATATGTGATGCAGCGCGAAGGGTTGGCGGGGGCACTTGGGTCAGCTGCCGTGCGCGCGGCGATCCTGCAACAGCCCGACGCGCCGATCCGTCTGACCGTCTTCGAATGGAGCGGCCCTGTCGCACAGACGGTGATCCTGCCGTGGCGCACGATCGTCGACTCCGCGGACCTGGATAACGCACGCCAACGCATCCTGACCGCGCCCCGCAGCCGGCAGGACCAGACCACGGCGCTCGGTTCTGCCATGCTGGCCGGGTTCGCGATGCTGGACACCCAGAACGATTGCTGGGCCCGCACGCTCGATCTATCAGGCGACGGGATCGCCAACACCGGCCCACGGCCGCAGGACATCGGACAGGATCGCACGCCCCCGGGCGTCACCGTCAACGGGCTGACCATCGGGGCCGACCAGCAACCCGGTCGGGATGAGACCGCAGCCGACATCCGAGAGCTTTCGGCCTATTTCCGAGCCTACGTCATTCGAGGCCCCGGCGCATTCGTCGAGACTGCCGTGGGATTTCAGAACTATGCCGCGGCGATGGAACGCAAGTTGCTGCGCGAATTGCAGTCCCTCGCCCTGTCGCACGCCGATCAGTAGATGTAGCGGATTTGTTCCGTCCAGTAGCGTTCGACCCGCCGCAGCGATCCGGTGATATCCTCGATCCCCTGCTGATCCACGACGCCGCGCGACAGCAACCCTTCCGCGTGGGTGGCGAAAAGCTTCGACACGATCTGCCGGATGTCACGCCCCTTCTGCGTCAGGCGCACACGCACGGACCGGCGGTCGATTTCCGACCGTTCGTGATGCATGTAACCGCTGTCGACCAGCTTCTTGAGGTTGTAGCTGACGTTACTGCCCTGGTAATAACCGCGCGTCTTCAACTCTCCCGCGGTCACCTCGTTGTTGCCGACGTTGAACAGCAAGAGCGCCTGCACCGGGTTTATTTCCAGCACGCCGACGCGCTCGAATTCATCCTTGATGACGTCCAGCAGCAGCCGGTGCAGCCGTTCGACCAAAAGCAGGGAATCGAGGTATGTCGCCATGAAGGCCGCGTTTGCCGGCGACATCTGCATGTCGTCCGGCCTCGTGTTCAGTTTGGCGTGCAAGGTCATTGCCGTCTCCGATATCGACTGTCTGACCTCGACCCTGCACGGAATTGTCAAAAATTCCGTTAAGTTGCGTGCGGTCGTGTCAATCCCGTCGCCCCGGCGGAAATCTCGGCCACAAGGGGCGCGAAATGGACAGGTGCCGCACTTTGCCCGCTGACCCAGTGATAGATGTCCAGATCGCTCTCCTCCAGCAACGCCTCGTACTGGGCAAGCTGGTCCGAATCGTAATCCTGCAGCCGACGTCGGGCGAAATCCGACAGGATCAGGTCCATTTCCTTGATCCCGCGCCGCATGGACCGCATGATCAGCCGCTTGCGCGCGGTCTCGATAGCGTCCTGCATCAGGCGTCCTTCAGCTTTGTGCGTAGCCGCTTTTCCAGGCGGGCCAGACGGTCGGCGCTGGCGACGATCGACAGGCGTAAATCGCGCAGGTCCGACAAAAGGGCGCGCGTGTCCACGTCCGCATCCCCGTTCTCGGACGGTGGCGGCAGGCCGTCGCCCTGCCCCGTCAGCAACCAGGTCAGACTTACATTCAGCATCCCCGCCAGCATCTGCAATCGGTTGGCGCGCGGCTCTTTCACGTCCTGTTCCCAGGCCTCCAGCGTCGTGATCTTGACGCCAAGGCGCGTCGCAAGGCCCTCGACGTCCAGCCCGGACGCCTCTCTCGCGGCTGTCAGCCGATCGCCGAACGTCGCGGCGTCGTCGCTGTACCAATCGGAATCGGACATGGCAGGCTCCTGATCGCTTGCGTGGTGATGGTCGGGCGTCTTATGACACAGGCGAACCCCATTGGCCACCGGATGCCCCCCATGACCTTTCTGTCTGCGACCCTTGACCGCGTCAAACCCTCGCCCACCATCGCCGTCACGACGCGCGCCGCAGAGTTGAAGGCGCAGGGCCGCGACATCATCGGCCTTGGTGCCGGAGAGCCCGATTTCGACACGCCCGACAACATCAAGGCGGCAGCGACGCAGGCGATCAAGGATGGCAAGACGAAATATACCGCCGTCGACGGCATCCCGGAGCTGAAGCAGGCAATCTGCGCCAAGTTCAAGCGCGACAATGCGCTGACCTACACCCCCGCTCAGATCAGCGTCGGCACGGGCGGCAAGCAAGTGCTTTACAATGCCTTCATGGCGACCTTGAACCCCGGGGACGAGGTCATCATACCCGCCCCCTACTGGGTCAGTTATCCCGACATGGTGTTGCTGGGCGGCGGCACACCCGTCTTCGTCGCGGGAGAAATGGAGCGCGGCTACAAGATTACCGCCGATCAGCTTGAGGCCGAGATCACGCCGCGCACCAAATGGTTCCTGTTCAACTCGCCCAGCAACCCGACCGGCGCAGGTTATAGCTGGGATGAGCTCAAGGCCCTGACCGACGTACTGCTGCGGCATCCGCATGTCTGGGTGATGACCGACGACATGTACGAGCATCTGGCCTACGGGGCCTTCACGTTCTGCACCCCGGCAGAGGTCGAACCGAAGTTGTACGACCGCACCCTGACCGTCAACGGCGTCAGCAAGGCCTATGCCATGACCGGCTGGCGGATCGGCTATGCGGCAGGGCCCGAGCCATTGATCAAGGCCATGCGCAAGGTGCAGTCGCAGTCCACCTCGAACCCCTGCACCATCAGCCAATGGGCCGCAGTCGAGGCATTGAACGGCACGCAGGAGTTCCTGAAGCCGAACAACGCCATGTTCGTGCGGCGCCGCGATCTGGTGGTGGATGCGCTGAACGACTGCCCCGGCATCGCCTGCCCCCGTCCCGAGGGGGCCTTCTATGTCTATCCATCGATCAAGGGCTGCATCGGCAAGACCAGCGCCGGCGGCACCGTGATCGACACGGACGAAACATTCGCCACCGCCCTGCTGGATGAAACCGGCGCTGCCGTCGTCTTTGGCGCGGCCTTCGGCCTGTCACCGCATTTCCGCGTCAGCTATGCCACTTCCGACACCGCCCTGAGCGAAGCCTGTGCCCGGATCAAGACCTTCTGCGAGGGGCTGACCTAGACGGCGACACCACCGACCTTGATTGACGGGTGCGCTTCGCTATCGTTGCGCAAAAAGGGACGGACTGCATGGGTGCCGATCTGCCAGACTACTACTTTCGCATCCGCGAGAACGGCGCCGCCGTATTCCGCATCGATACGGAAAACCGTCAGCGCCGGATCGAGATGGACCAGCTTGCCATCGTCAACGTCCGCAACGGAGAGGTGAAGCCGCAAGGCGACCGCGTCCTGACGGCACAGGACATTGCCGCATTTCAGGACTGGCTGAACAAGCGGGTGGCGCTTCTGGCGCAGCGCGACATCGACGATATTCACCGGGCGGTCGACTACCTGAACATCACGACCCAATGGGTCCAGTCCAAGGCGTCCGACGACCAGCTTGAAGACGTCACCGACGCCTTGCTGCTGGCGATGCACGACCTGCGCACGGTGCTGGTGCGCAAGAAGGCGGACCGGTTGCTGGGTAAGGATGTGGTTGGGTCTGACGACGATTAGGTGTGCCGGCGCTCCCGGATCTGGCGGATGACGCGGTAGACATAGGCGATCACGATTGCGCCGATTATCAGGTTGGTGATCGGATTCAGGTAATCGACCACGCGTTCGTAGTTGGCTTGCAGCAGGAAACCCGATGCGATCAACGCCACGTTCCACAAGGCACTTCCAGCAGTGGTGTAGATCAGGAACCGCACAAGCCCCATGCCCGAGATGCCAGCGGGCACAGAAATCAGGGTCCGCACGCCGGGGATCATCCGACCAAAGAACGTGGCCGCCTTGTCGTGACGGTCGAACCAATCGATCGCGCGGCGGATGTCATCCTGGCTCAGCGTCAGCCAGACACCGTATTGCCCGATAAAGCGTTGCAGACGCTCTCGTCCGACCCTGCGGCCGATCTCATACCACAAATATGCGCCCAGCACGGACCCGGCCGTGCCCCACAGAAAGACAGCCGCCAGCGACAGCTTGCCCTCGGCCGCGTTGAACCCCGCCAGAGGCATGATCAGTTCCGACGGGATCGGCGGAAAAACGTTCTCGAGGAACATGACGATGCCGACGCCGAAGGCACCCATCGTGTCGATCAGGTTCGTGATGAAATCAAACATGCGTCCCAACCCCGCCCCTCACAGAGCGGTTCCCTGTTCCATCGGGTGTTGCAACCGCCTGCGCCAGAATCGTGACGTCAGGGCGACGGCCGCGGCGGCCAGACCCACCACCAACCCCAGCCAAAGCCCCTGCGCCCCCCAGCCCCATGTGAACGCCATGAGGTAACTGGCCGGCATCGCGATCACCCAGTAGCTGACGGCGGCGATGATCATCGGCACGGCCGTGTCCTGGATGCCGCGCAGCAGGCCCAGCGCCATGACCTGCGCTGCGTCGACCAGTTGAAACAGCGCCGCAAGCGCCAGGAGCTGAACACCAAGGCCGATCACCTCTGCCCTGACGGGCGAGTCCGTATCGACGAAGAGACCGATCAGCGGTGCCGGAAAGACAAGGAAGACGAAGATCGTCGCAGCCACGAACAACCCCGACATTGCGGTTGCGGCGATGCCGCCCCGCCGCAGGCCGACCTCGTCCCGACGGCCAACGGCGCGGCCCGCGCGCACGGTCGCCGCCTGACTCAGCGCGATGTGGACCATGAAGGTCAGGCTTGCCAGTTGCAGGGCGATGCCGTGGGCGGCCAACGGAATTTCTCCGATCCAGCCCATCATGATGGCAGAGGCCGTGAACAGCCCGCCTTCGGCCAACGACGTCAGGCCGATCGGCAGGCCCAGACGAAAGACGCGCCCCATGATCTGCGGATCGGGACGCCACGGATTGCGGGTCAACTGGTACTGCGGCAACCGGCGCAGCACGTAGACCACCAGCACCACGACCGTGGCCACTTGCATCGTGACCGATGCGATGGCCGCCCCCTGGATGCCCAGTTCGGGTGCCCCGAAATTGCCGAAGATCAGCAGATAGTTCAGCGCGATGTTCAAGATTGCCGCGATCACCGTCGACCACAGGATCATCGCCGTCATCTCGAGCGCGACGAGGAATGACTTCAGCACCATGACGACCAGGGCCGGGATGAAGCCCAGCGCGATGATCCACAGATAGTCCGCGCCCGCCGCCGCGACCGCGGGCGTCTGCCCGATGGCCAGCAGGATCGGTTCGGCCACGAAGAACGGCAGCCCCACGACAGCACCGTAGATCACCGAAAGCCAGACCGCCATGCGCGTGGCACGACGGGCCGTCGTGATATCGCCCGCCTCGGCAGCGGCGGCAACGAGTGGCGTCACCGCCTGCGCAAACCCCGCACCGACGATGAAGATCACGAAATAAAGACTTGTCGCAAGCGTCGCCGCCGCAAGGTCGGTCACATTGTACCAACCCAGCATCAGCGTATCCGTGACGTGGATCGCGAACTGCGCGAGGTTGGAGAGCATCAGGGGCACGCCCAATTTCAGGACGGCGCCGAAGTGCTGACGGTAGGTCTGGGCGGGGTGTTCCATGCGATGGCTCTAAGGGTGAACGGGGATCGGGTCCAGACGCTGCGTCGCGTCCGGGCGCGTCTGCGATTTTTCGCGAAAAATCGGCGCGGGGCTCTGCCCCACACCCCGGGATGTTTTCGACCGGAAGAAGGGGATCAGTCCTTCAGCACGTCACGCCAGCTGTGCTGCGGGGCGAAGCCCAGCATGCGCTTGGCCTTGGTGTTGTCGTAGAACGTCTCTGTCCGGCTCATCTCGCGGCGCTGCGCGACGCCTTGATAGAACCGGTCGATGACCTCATCCGTCGTCAGATCCACGCTCATGTCGTCGTTGGCGACGTTGAAGACCTCGTATCCCAGCCCGTCCGTGACCAGACAGCGTTCCACCATCTGCGCCAGATCGCGCGCGTCGATATAGGCGAAAATGTTGCGGCGACGCTTTTCCGGATGGGCCATGAAATCAGGAAAGTTTTCGGCGTATTCATGCGGTTCGATGACATTGTTGATGCGCAATCCGTAGATGTCCGCGCCCGACCGCGCCTGAAAGCTGCGCGCCGTCGCCTCGTTCACGACCTTGGACATGGCGTAGCTGTCCTGCGGGACGCTCGGGTGATCCTCGTCCACGGGGATGTAGGCGGGCTTCATCTCTCCGTCATGAAAGCAGATGCCGTAAGTCGTCTCGGAGCTGGCGAAGATGATCTTGGGCACGCCCGCCTTCACCGCCGCATCGATCACGTTATAGGTCGACAGGGTGTTGATGCGGAACGTCTCGTTGTCAGGGACGATCATGATGCGCGGCACGGCGGCGAAATGCACGACTGCGTCGTAGCGCGGCACCCCGGTGCCGGGTTCCAGTTCGTCGAAGTCCGCATAGGCCTGCATCGCGCTGGCCACCTGTCCCGCATCGGTCAGATCGACCCGCAGGCTGCGACCGTCGGCAGGCGCGTTCAGGTCCACGTTCGTGACATGGTGGCCGAGGTCGCGCAGATGCTTGACCGCATATTGCCCGGCCTTGCCGTTGCCGCCAGTGAAGAAGATGCGCATGGAAATGGTCCTTTACAGTTCGCGGATCGGGGTGCCGGCCTGGAAGGCGCGGATCGCCTCGACCGTCTGGGTGTAGAACAGGCGAAACGTCGCCTCTGTCGTGTAGCCGAGGTGGGGCGTCAGCAGCAGTTTGCCAGAGGCGACGAGGTCAGCGTCGCGCAGAGGGTCGTTCATCGGCAGGGGTTCGCTGTCGAAGACATCAAGCCCCGCCATCGCCGGACGACCGAGGCGCAGCCCAGCCAGCAAGGCCGCCGTGTCCACCAGCGGCCCGCGCGAGGTGTTGATGAACACTTGCCCCGTCTTCGCGGCGGCAAAGGCATCGCGCCCGACAAGCCCTTTGGTGCGGTCCGACAGCACCATATGAACCGAAGCCACATCGGCCCGCGCCATCAGGTCCGGCAGCGTATCCATCCGCCCGACGCCCAGTTGGGCGCAGCGGGCATCCGTCAGGTGCGGCGACCATGCCACGATCCCCATGCCAAGCGCCTTGCCGATCGTCGCCATCTGCGCTCCGATGTTGCCCAGCCCGATCAGGCCCAGCGTCAGACCAGCCACGTCACGGCCCAGCCCCATCTGCCAGCCGGTGTCGTGGAGCGCCGCGACCTCGGGCATCAACCGCCGGTTCAGCGCCAGCATCATCAGCGTCGTCAATTCAGAAGTCGTTGTCTTGCGGCTTTCGGTGCCGCTGACGGTGATCCCGGCAGCGCGGGCGGCGGCTACGTCAATGCTCGCATTGCGCGGTCCGGTCGTCACGATCAGGCGCAGATTGGGCAAGGCGGCAATCAACTCCGCGTCCAGTGGCGTGCGTTCGCGCATCAGACAGATGACCTCGAACGGGTGCAGACGTGCAACCAGCGCCGCACCTGTCACCGTATCGGAAAATACCGTGACCTCGCCCAGTCGGCCCCAGTCCGCCAGACGCAGCGCGGCGCGGGCGTAATCGTCCAGTATCGCGATCTTCATGGTGTTTCTCCGCCGGTTCCGGTCTATCTATCGCGGTATCGGCCTTTGGCCACAAGACCTTGCCCCAGATGGAGTGTCCTTCGTGAAACGCATCCTGCCCCTCGCTCTCGCCCTGACCGCGCAAGCCGCGACTGCCGAAAACCGGATCGACGTGATACGCCCGGACGCCCCGGACCTCGCGGCCTACGGCGACTTCAAGGTCGGCGTGCAGACCATGACCTTCACCAACCCGGATCAGGTCGACGTCGTGAATGCGCAAGCGGAAGGCGACATTCCGACCTACGATCGGCCTCTCACAGTTGAAATCTGGTACCCCGCCGCAGCGGACACGATGCCCGGCGGCAGCTACGATGCCCTTCTGCGCGACGGCGTGACAGAGGTTACGCTGCAAGGTCAGGCGGTCCGCGATGCGGTGCCGCTGACAGGGGACAGCTTTCCGCTGGTGATCGTCAGCCACGGTTATCCGGGCAACCGCTGGCTGATGTCGCCGCTGGCGGAAAACATCGCCTCCAAGGGGTATGTCGTCGCATCCATCGACCATACCGACAGCACATACGACGATATGAAGGCCTTCGGATCGACGCTTTACAACCGGCCTTGGGACCAGAGGTTCGTGATCGACAGCATGGCGACGCTCGACGGCGATCTGGGTGCGATGACCGATGCCACGAACGTCGGTGTCATCGGCTATTCGATGGGCGGCTATGGCGCCTTGATCCTTGCCGGGGCCGGCGTGACCACGGCCAGCGCCGGGTTCGACTTTGCGCCGCCGCAGCGGTTGCTGGACCGCAACGTCATGGGCAGCGAGACCCACGCGCAACTGGCTGACGACCGGATCAAGTCCTTCGCGGCCTTCGGCCCGTGGGGCAACAATACAGGGTTCTTCGATGCTGACGGCCTTGCCGGGATCACCCGACCGCTTTTGCTGATCGCGGGCGGCATCGACGACGTGTCAGGCTATGACGCGATCCGGGGCATCTTTGACGGGGCTGTCAACAGCGACCGCCACCTGCTGACCTATGTGAACGCCAACCACAACGCCGGTGCGCCCATGCCGTCGCCTGCAGAAGGCTTTGCCATGAACGACACCCTCGGCTTTGCACCGTTCGAGCATTACGCCGACGCGGTCTGGGACAACGTGCGCATGAACAATATCGCCCAGCACTTCCTGACGGCCTGGCTGGACCAGACGTTGAAGGGCCGCGACATGGCCGCCTACTTCGACCTGATCCCGAACGCCGCCGACGGGGTCCGCGCGGTTGACGACGCAGGCCAACCCACGGCCGACGACACCTATTGGACCGGCTTTCCCGACCGCACCGCTGCGGGCCTGATGTTCGAAAGCAGATCCGCCGGGGAATAGCCGGCACCGCGGGGGTCGGGGCATTGCCCCGCCCCGCCCCGCCTGCCAATATGCGCGAAACCTTGAAAAGAGCAGCGCATATGTCAGACCTCCTCTCCGGGGCCTCCCCCGATTCCTACAACGCCGCCTCGATCCAGGTGCTGGAGGACATGGAACACGTCCGTCTGCGCCCCGGTATGTATATCGGCGGCAAGGACGACCGCGCCCTGCACCACATGGTCGCCGAGATCATCGACAACTCCATGGACGAGGCCGTCGCCGGCCACGCCACATGGATCGAGGTCGAGCTGCACGCCAACGGTCATGTCACCGTGCGCGACAACGGGCGCGGTATCCCCATCGGGCCGCACCCCAAGGACCCCACGAAATCCGCGCTGGAGATCGTGTTCTGCACACTGAACGCGGGCGGTAAGTTTTCGGGCGACAGCTATTCCACATCCGGTGGTCTGCACGGCGTCGGGTCGTCGGTCGTGAACGCCCTGTCCGACCACCTGCGGGTCGAGGTCGCGCAGAACAAGGAACTCTACGCGATGGAATTTTCGCGCGGGGTGCCGCAAGGCAAGCTGGAACGGATCGGCGCGGCCCCCAACCGGCGCGGCACCTCCGTCACCTTCCACCCGGACGAGGACATCTTCGGCGGGTTGCAACTGAAACCCGCCCGCCTGTTCAAGATGGCGCGGTCGAAGGCCTACCTGTTCTCCGGCGTCGAAATCCGCTGGAAGACCGAGATCGACGACAGCGAGACGCCCGCCACGGCGACCTTCAAGTTCCCCGGCGGCCTGTCCGACTACTTGAACGAAACGCTGGGTGGGTCCACGACCTACGCCGACAACCCCTTTGCCGGCAACGTCAGCTTTACCGAAAAATTCGGCGTCCCCGGCAAGGTCGAATGGGCGATCAACTGGACGCCCGCCCGCGACGGGTTCATCCAGTCCTACTGCAACACGGTGCCGACCCCCGAAGGCGGCACCCACGAGGCCGGGTTCTGGTCCGCGATCCTCAAGGGGATCAAGGCCTATGGCGACCTGACCAACAACCGCAAGGCGGGCAACATCACGCGCGAAGACCTGACGGCGGGCGGCTGCGCGCTGGTGTCCTGCTTCATCCGCGAACCGGAATTCGTCGGCCAGACCAAGGACCGGCTGGCCACCGTGGACGCGCAGCGCATGGTGGACGCCGCCGTGCGCGACCACTTCGACAACTGGCTGGCGGCGGACACGAAATCCGCCGGTGCGATCCTTGATTTCCTTGTCCTGCGGGCCGAGGAACGGCTGCGCCGCAAGCAGGAAAAGGAAACCGCCCGCAAGACCGCGACCAAGAAACTGCGCCTGCCCGGCAAGCTGACCGACTGCACCAACAAGACCCGCGAGGGCACGGAGCTGTTCATCGTCGAAGGCGACTCTGCCGGGGGGTCCGGCAAGGGTGCGCGCGACCGCAAGACGCAAGCGCTGCTGCCGCTGAAAGGCAAAATCCTGAACGTGCTGGGCGCGGCCTCTGGCAAGCTGACCACCAATCAGGAAATCTCTGACCTGTGCGAGGCGCTGGGCGTCGGCATGGGCACGCGGTTCAATCTGGACGATCTGCGTTATGACAAGATCATCATCATGACCGACGCCGACGTCGACGGCGCGCATATCGCGTCGCTGCTGATGACCTTCTTCTTCACCCAGATGCGGCCCCTAATCGATGCGGGCCACCTCTATCTGGCCTGCCCGCCGCTCTATCGTCTGACGCAGGGGGCGAAACGCATCTATGTCTCTGACGAGGCCGAAAAGAACCGCGTGCTGGCCGTGGGTCTGGGCGGCAAGGGCAAGATCGACCTGCAACGCTTCAAGGGTCTGGGAGAGATGGACGCCGCCGACCTGAAATCCACCACCATGGACCCCGCCACCCGCAAACTGATCCGCGTCACCGTGGCCGACGAGGAACCGGGAGAGACCAGCGATCTGGTGGAGCGCCTGATGGGCAAGAAGCCGGAGTTAAGGTTTGCGTATATTCAGGAGAATGCGCGGTTTGTGGAGGAGTTGGATGTGTGAGTGAAGGACTTAAGAAGGATGTTAAAAATCTAGAGCCTGAGATTACCGCCAATCTTTTGCGGTTGCGAACTATAATTGACCAAATACTGACCCACGCGGCTTATGTTGAAGCAACCATCGAATATGGCGACTATTCTAAAATATCACACTCCTACTCAGGCCACATCGTTCACTCGCAGACGCGAGCAAACTCTCACCTTTGCCTTTTGGCAATATGTCGATTCTGGGACAATGAGAGGCGGAATGATTATTCAAATTTCGTCTTTGCACTTGAGCGAATGAGAGACTTGTCGGTCGATATAGACCCGCATTCCCCAAGTAAATCTCTGATTTCGCTGTCCTGAACTTGACATTACCCATATAAATCGTGGTGTTGATGGCTGCGAGGGGCGTGCTTCATGGATCACCCAGAGGGTGCGGGATTACAGCGGGCAGATCGGGTGGATTTCGACCCTCGCGTGCGACTGGAATTTCGCGGCACTCAGCTCAGTTCCGACGGCGGCCTTCTGGTGATGCGCGAGTTGGATGACGCGCTTGGGCTGTCCGATCTGGCGTCTGCGGCGCTGTGCGACAACCGCAGGGGCAAGAACACCGTCCACCGGCTCGACGGGCTGTTTCGGCAGTCGGTGTTCGGGCGGCTGGCGGGTTACGAGGACGTCAACGACGCCGACCGTCTCGCCGTCGATCCGGTCATGCGCCAGGTCGTGGGTGGGCGCGCCGTCGATGCGCAGGCGGCCTCGGCCTCGCAGATGGGGCGGTTCGAGACCGAGACCCTGGGTTTGCCCGAGAACCGGGCGGCGCTGGCCGACCTGAATGGCCAATGGATCGACCGGTTTCATGACCGCAACGGGCTCAAGTATATCGTGCTGGACATGGACAGCTCGGTCAGCCCGACCCATGGCGATCAGGAAGGAGCGGCGTGGAACGGACATTTCGACTGCAGCTGCTATCACCCGAACTTCCTGTTCAACCAGTTCGGCATGCTGGAACGTTGTGCCCTGCGCAACGGCAACGTCCACAGTGCCGATGGCTGGAGGGCTGTTCTTGACCCCGTCATTGCCAGATATGCTGAGCGCGAGCTTGGGGGGCGGTTCTTCCGGGCCGACGCCGCCTACGCGATCCCTGCGATCTATGCGCGGCTGGAAGAGGCAGGCTACTTCTACGCCATCCGGTTGCCCGCCAACACTGTCCTTCGCGAGAAGATCGTGCATCGGCTGACGCGGCCTGTAGGTCGGCCCTCGCTGACCAAGGTGAAGCGGTTCTATGAGGCCTTCCAGTATCAGGCTCAGAGTTGGGACAAGCCACGCCGCGTGATCGCGAAGATCGAATGGCATCCGGGCGAGTTGTTTCCCCGCGTGGGCTTCATCGTCACCAACCTGCCCATGGAATCGGACGGGGTGGTTCGGTTCTACAACCAGCGCGGCACCGCCGAGCAGCATATCAAGGAGGGCAAATACGCCTTCCACTGGACGCGGCTGTCGTGCCGGCGGTTCCGCGACAACGAGGTGCGGCTACAGTTGCACGCGCTGGCCTATAACCTGGCAACCTTCTTACGCTGCATCGAGTTGCCCGAGGCCATGGCCGACTGGTCGTTGACCAGCCTCCAGCTCAAGCTGATCAAGATCGGCACCCGCGTCGTGCGCCACGCTCGTGCCATTACCTTCCAACTGGCAGAGGTGGCTGTCACCGGCCCGATGGTGCGCGCCATCCTCGACGCCATCCGCCGATTGCGAACGCCACCGCTATGCGCATGACCGCGATCCGGACCCAAACTGAACGAAAACGGCAGGACAGGTCTGTCCGCCACGCTGAAAAACGTCCCTGCCGGGCTGGGTCGCTGCGGGTTCACGGGCCGATCCGCCGAACTTCGGGCGTTTGCGCGATAGCAGACAGCGCTCAGGGCGAAAAACGCTTGGCCAACTGGCAAAATCAGGCGGTCTTGACGTCAGAAGGCAGGCAACTTGGGGAATGTCAGATAGAAGCTATTAGAAGAAAACACCTACCGCATTGGGACAATATCCATTTGGAAATTGGGGGGCTAGCGGCTTCGATACAAAGCACCATTGCTGAGGCGATAGCATTTCTAAACTCCGAACCTTACAAGCATATAAGAGTATTTCGAACTGAGTTTCTTGCACATTCGATCATAGGCCCATCCAACGATAGAAAAAGGCTCCTAAACGAAGCGACAGAGCCAACTACAAAGTATCTAGAGCTAATCCAGGCAGCAAAGACCACCGCATCAATATTCGATAAATCAATTCTTCACTGGGAATTTTCAACAGAAGATAGCGACGGAATATTTAAAATTATTAAAAGTTATGCCACCATGTATTGGAAAGTCCTTCCAACACTCAGAGATATCGAAGACACGAGAAACCTTTGAAATTTTGAAGCGATTTTGGCTGCTTAACAGCAGCATTACCTTTAGCCGCCACTACCCTGCACCCCCGCCAGATACGCCAACAAATCCACCACCGGCACGCTGGTCATGATCGGCTGGCCGGTCTCGGCCTTCACGGCCACGTCCCAGCCCTCGAAGAAGTCTCCGTAAACCGGCATCGGTGATCCGTGGCTGGTCAGCGGGTCGCGGCCGTCGATGCGCATCACGATCCGCGCGATGGGAAAGGTGCCGCCATACCGCTGCGTCAGCGTCGTCAGGTCCGGCGGACGCACCAGCAACATGTTCGCCATCGGCCCGTCCCCGCTTGCCGCAACGCCGTGACAGGTGGCGCAATGGGTCTGGAACAGGGCCTTGCCCGCGTCAGCGTCCTGTGCGGCGACGGGAAGGGCGAGGCAGATCAAAAAGGCGGGCAACAGGCGCATGGGATCATCCTTTTAGAATGACCCCAGCCTGACTCCCCTGCCCGCCCTGTGCGTTGATGCAGATCAATTCAGCGACAGCCCACCCACCGCTGCGCGGATCGTGCTTTTCGTGTCATCGCTGTCCCCGCTTACCGCCAGACCGATCAGCGCGCCGGGCTGTCCGCCGAACGCGCGGGCGTAGTCGGAGGAGAGGTCCACACTCTCGCTGTGCGATCCGGTGCCTGCCTGCCGCAAGGGGATCGTGACGCCGGTGCCGGGGGTGCCGTAGGGCGAGGGCAGCACGGCACCCACGGGGTTGCTGCCGCCGTAGGCGTATTGCAACACGCGCACGTCGTCGCGGCCCAGCAAGGCGCGGATGTCGGCGCTGGCCAGGTCCGCCGCGACCGCCTGCGGCACGAAGACGAAATAGACCGCAAGGTTGCGGTCGTCGCCGCCCTTGACGCTCAGGTCCGTGGGCGGGACGCCCTCGGACACGTCCCAGGTCCAGGATGCGGTGCGCGCGCCCCAGTCGGCCTGCGGCACCCGCCCCCAGGCGATGCTGACCGACCCGTCCGACATCATCTGCAAGGTCTGCCCAAAGGTGTAGTCGTTCGATCCGAACAGCGACAACCGCTGTTCCTGCCAATCGGCAAAGCTGACGGGTCCGGCGGCGGCGGTGCCAGCCATGAACATCAGGGCGGCGGTCAACGTGCGTTTCATGGGCATCCTCCAAGGCATCTGCCTGCACTTTAGCCCGGATGTGCGCCATTTCACCGCATGTCACCCACCCTCACGCCATTGTCAGGGGGTGAAACGCCCGCAGCCCGCTAACGTAGGGTCATGCAATACCTGATCCCTGTCCTAGCGCTCTGGTCCTCTGCCGCCGCGGCGCAGACCGAAACCTCGCTCGAACTCGTGCTGCTGGCGGACGCCAGCGGGTCGATCGACGCGGGCGAGCTGGCGTTCCAGCGGCAAGGCTACGCCGATGCGCTGCTGTCGGATACGGTGCAAAGCGCCATCGCGAACACGCTGCACGGTCATATCGCCGTCACCTACGTCGAATGGGCGACCAATCAGGTGCAGGTCGTGGACTGGATGCTGATCGACGGACCCGCCACGGCGCAGGCCTTTGCCGACGCGCTGACGGTCGCCCCCCGCGCAGCCTTGGGCAGCAACGCCATCGGGGCCGCCCTGCTGGAAGGCCAGCGGCTGATCGAGGTGAACGACTTCGACGGTTTCCGCCATGTCATCGACTTTTCCGGCGACAGCATGGGCAATTCGTCAGGCCCGGCCATCGTGCCGTCCCGCGACACGGTGCTGGCGCAGGGGACCGTCATCAATGCACTGCCGATCCTGCGCCCCGACAGCCCGCGCCGGGCGGGTTACGATCTGGAGCAACTATACGCCGACAACATCATCGGCGGCCCCGGCGCCTTCATGGTGACGGCAGAGGGGCGTGACAGCTTTGCCGAGGCGGTGCAGCGCAAGCTGTTCCTTGAAATCGCAGGCGAGGTGCCGCCACTACGGCTGGCGCTGGATCAGCCTTAGGTAGTTCGACAGGGCCAGAAGCTCGGCCGGGACCGGGACCGGATTGCCATCCTCGGCTGTCATGATCAGCGGCCCCATGTCACCGTCGCCGAAATGCGGCATCGGGTCCGCGCCGCCGTGGCTGCCACGAGTGAAGCCATCGATCTGGCTCATCACGCGGTCGGCGGGAAAGGTGACGCCGTTGCGGGCGCTGATCAAGGTCAGATCAGGCGGTGCCACGGGCAGCCCTGCCGCCATCGGCCCGTCGCCTCGCCCGGACGCGCCGTGACACCCCGCGCATTGCGCCATGAAGGCGGCCTCTCCGTCGATCTGCTTCTGTTCGGGCGCGCAAGCGGCCAGGGCCAGAAGTCCGGTCAGGATGATGGTGCGCATGGGGTGCCTCGGCTGCTGGTGCGCGGTTGGTCCGGCGCATGTTGCGACAATCATGGGCGCTTCGCGCCCATCAGGCAAGAGAGGTCGCACGTGTCGCTGCTCGTGTGGATCATGTTGGCCACGGGGAGATCGGCACTGCTGGCCGCGACGGGCCGCGCGCCGGGGCCTTGGGAGCGTGCGCGGGCATCTGCGTGACGCAGCGGAGCTAGGCCGCGCCCGACACCAACTGCCCGTCCACCAATCGCACGGCACGGTCCATCCGCGCTGCAAGGTCGAGGTTGTGGGTGGCGATCACGGCGGCAAGGCCGGTGCTGCGCACCAGCGCCATCAGCGCGTCGAACACCCGATCGGACGTTGCGGGATCGAGGTTCCCCGTCGGCTCGTCCGCCAGCAGCAGCACCGGATCGTTGGCCAACGCCCGGCAAAAGGCGACGCGCTGCTGTTCGCCGCCCGAAAGCTCTGCCGGGCGGTGGGTCGCGCGGTGGCCGACGCCGACGGTGTCAAGCAACAGCATCGCCCGGTCCCTGGCCGCCTTGTCCTGCACACCGTTCGCCATCTGCGGCAAGGTAATGTTCTCAAGCGCCGAAAACTCCGGCAACAGGTGGTGGAACTGGTAGATGAAACCGACATCGTTGCGCCGGATCGCCGTGCGGCGGCGGTCGCCGAGGTTGGTCATATCCTCGCCCCGGATCGCGACGGTGCCGGCATCGGGCGTGTCCAGCAGACCCGCGATATGCAGCAGGGTGGACTTGCCCGCGCCCGAAGGCGCGACCAGCGCCACGACCTCGCCCGCTTGCACGGTCAGACTGGCCCCCTGCAGAACCAGCACTTCGCCGGGCTTCCCGTGGTTGTAGCCCTTTCGCAGATCGGTGAGCGCCAGAATGGGTTGAGATTGCATCGGATCATTCATAGCGCAGTGCCTCGACCGGGTTCATGCGGGCTGCGCGGCGGGCTGGAAAGATCGTGACGACCCATGACAGGCCCAGCGACAGCGCGACAGAGGATACCACGTCCGACAGGTTCAACTGAGCGGGCAGCGCATATATGCCCCGAATCTCCGGGTCCCAGACGCCGCCGCCGGCGACATAGTTCACGAAAGAAAAGATCGGGTCGATGTAGAGCGCGAAGAGGCAGCCGAGGAGCAGGCCCAGCAGCGTTCCGACAGTGCCGATCCCCGCCCCGCAGATGAAGAAGATGCGCAGGATCGACCCTTCGGTCAGGCCCATCGTGCGCAGGATGCCGATGTCGCGGCCCTTGTTCTTGACCAGCATGATGAGGCCCGAGATGATGTTCATCGAAGCGATCAGCACGAGGATCGACAGCAGGACAAACATGACATTGTCCTCGACCGTCAGGGCGCGCAGGAAGGCACCCGCGCTGTCCCGCCACGACCAGACGTAGGCGTAGTCGCCGGCGGCATTCACGATGGCTGGCATCACCTCCTCGACCCGGTCGGGGTCGGCGACCATGACCTCGATCTCGTCCGCGACTCCTTCGCGGTTGAAGAAGGTCTGCGCCTCGGCCAAGGGCATGTAGACCCTTGTCTTGTCGATGTCGTAGCGCCCGGCGGTGAAGACATAGACGACCGGATAGACGTTCACGCGCGGGCTGGTGCCCATCGCCGTGCGCACCCCGTTGGGAGAGATCAGCTTGATCCGGTCGCCGACAGCCACGCCCAGTTCACGCGCCACGCCGGAGCCTATGGCGATGCCCTGCTGGAAATCGTCAAGGCTGCCGGTGGAATCTTCGGGGTTCGCGATGCGCGGGACGGTGCGCAGGTCGTCTTCGGTGATGCCGTAGACCTCGACCCCCGCGTTTTCCGTGCCCCGGTTCGCCATGACCTGCTGGCGGACCAGCGGGGCCGCACGCGTGACGCCCGGGACCTGTGCGATCCGGTCGGTCAAGGCGGCGTAATCGGAAATGATCCGGGTGAACTGGTCGGTCCCCGCGATCGGCGTCTGCTCATAGACAGTGACATGCGCGTTGGAGCCGAGGATCGTGTCGACGAATTCCGCCCGGAAACCGGACCGGATCGCCAGCGTCGCGATCAGGGCGAAGACCGCCAGCGTGATGCCGATCAGGCTGATCCAGGTCATGGTGGACACGCCGCCTTCTGCCCGCTTGGCGCGGATGTAGCGCCAGGCGATCAGCCATTCGAAGCGGGCAAAGGGTGGCGTATTGGGCATGTCGCGGTCCGGTCATCAGGTCGCGCGGACCATGATCGCAAATCGGGGCCAGCGTCAATGCAAGCGGGTGTGACTGGGGAAAGGCCGCAGGGGGGCCAGCCCCCCGGTGCATGGCACCTCCCCTCGGAGTTTATCTGGCCAGATGAATGCGGATCAGCCGTGATTGCCGGCATGTTGCAGATGATTGATCGATTGGCCCGCGGCGGCGGCCTTGCCTGCGGCGGCCCAGAGCAGACCGCGGCGCAGCATCTCGTAGGGGGTGCCGGTCGCGATGACGTCAGGGGCGTGACCCAGCGCATTGTAGTAGACGCGGCCAAGGCCCCAAGACCGCGTCCAGACGACCGGCATGTCGACGGCGCCGTTGGGGCTGTGATACCAGGTCACGACGTCGGTGCGGGTCGTGGCCAGCACGCGGTTGGCCGGGTCGGTGTGCAGGTAGTATTGCTCTGTCTCGACGTCGAAATCGGAAAGCCCCGCGACCAGCGGATCGTCGGAGGTGATGGTCACGCGATGTTTCACCCCGTCGCCGCCGGGGTGCGCGACCCAGTTGGCCCCGGTGATGAACTGCCACAGCGGATTGCCGCGGAAAGCGTCGCACATGCCGCCGTGGCAACCGGCGAGGCCGGTGCCGCGCGCAACCGCCTCGGACACGTTCCTTGCCGCGTCGCGCGACAGGTCGGCCATGGTCCAGACCGGTACGATCAGGTCGAGCGACGCCAGCAGGTCGGGGTCGTCGAAACACGACAGGCTGTCGGTGACGGTGACGTCCAGTCCCTCCTCGGTCAGCATTCTGTTGAAGATATCGGCGATGCGTTCGGGTTGGTGGCCGGTCCAGCCACCCCAGGTAATCAGGGCTTTCATCGGTGGGTCCTATCGGTGATCGCGGCGCACGCCGGACAGGCGCGGCACAGGTGAGGGGGATGCCGCGGTCTGGCGCAGCACGACGGGTTCGCCGCGGCGAGCGTGCGAACGCGCAGGGCGGGGGCGAGGTTGCCGCTTGCGCAGCGGTGCGAGCATGAGGGCCAGGAACGCGCGGGACATCAGCCATGCAAGGGTGAAGCCGATCAGGCCGCTGACGATTCCGGCGACGGTCAAAGGCATCGCCGGGCGATAGTCGCCCCAGGTCGCCGTGAATGTCGCGGGGTCCACCATGCGCTGCGGCATGATGATCCGCTCCAAGGGCGAGGCCTCGCGCAACGTGGCAAGATTGTCGGTCAGCACCGCATGTCGGCGAAAGGTGCGGCGCATGTCGGCCTGCCGGTCGGTCAGAAAGGGCGTGCCGGTCAGTTCGGCCAGCGCCTCTGACCGGGTCAGACCGGCACGCATCGCGGAGCCTTCGAAGTCCGCGACGACGATGTCCAGCGCATCGACCTGCCCGGCCAGCCGTTGCAGATACTGCTGCGAGAATTCGGGATACTGCGACAGCCCCGCTGCCCCGAGGATGCCCCCGGCAAGGGCCAGTGTGCGGATCATGGGGTCACCGGGTCGTCGAGCCACGCCATCACGCCGGCGGCGTCCTGATCCGGGGGAAAGACGGGGTAATGGACCCGGACGATCACGCCGTCGCGCAGGATGAGGGTGCAGCGTTTCAGCAGTGTCTGGCCCTCCATCTGGAAGGTCGGCAGGTTCAGGGCGCGGGTCAGCGTCAGGTCAGCATCGGACAGCAGCGGATAAGGCAGGTGCAGGCGGGCCGCCGCCTCGGCCTGCCAGTCGGTATCCTGCGTGGACAGGCCGAACAGATGCGCGACGCCGCGGGTGGACAGATCGGCGAAGTGGTCGCGATAGGCGCAGGATTGCGGCGTGCAGCCCCGGGCACCGGGGGTTGCGTCCCATTCGTCAGGCAAGGGCCGGTCCGGGCGGCCGGTCATCGGGTAGATGTAGAGAACCGCAATCCCCGGCAGGCGGGACAGGTCGACCCTGCTGCCCGCGGTCGAGGCCAATGTGACCTGCGGCACCGCAAGCCCCGCCAGGTGCGCGGCCCCGCCGTCGTCGCGCGGGGCGGGGATCGTCGTCCAGTCGACGGACGTAAGTGACATGGGATGCCTCGGCCTGCTCTTGTTTTGCGGGCAGTCTGCCGCAAAATGTGCCTTGCGTCCACCGGCAAGGCGACGGGGCGGCCCGGGGGCCACCCCGATGTGGCATCAGAGGCCCGCGTAGATCGCCGCGATGCGGGCGATGGCGTCCTCCGGGCTGATCTCTTCGCTGATCCCCGTGCGGCGCGAGGTCAGTTCCACGACGCCGGACTTCAGCCCGCGCGGGCCGACGGTGATGCGCCAGGGCAGGCCGATCAGGTCCATCGTGCCGAATTTCGCCCCGGCACGTTCATCACGGTCGTCGTAAAGCGGGTCGAGGCCACGGGCCGTCAGTTTGGCATAAAGATCCTCGCAGGCGGCATCCGTGTCCACGTCGCCCTGGCGCAGGTTCACGATGCCGACGTGGAACGGGGTCACACCTTCGGGCCAGATGATGCCCTTGTCATCATGGCTCGCCTCGATGATGGCACCCAGCAGGCGGGAGACACCGATACCATGCGATCCCATGTGGACGGGAACGCTCTTGCCGTCAGGCCCCTGGACGGTTGCCCCCATCGCGTCCGAATATTTCGTGCCGAAGTAGAAGATCTGGCCGACCTCGATGCCGCGCGCGGTGCGGCGGCGCGCCTCTGGCACTTGCGCAAAGACGGCCTCGTCGTGGGTCTCGTCCGTGCGGGCATAGCGCGAAGTGAACTCCTCCAGTACGGCCGCACAGGCGGCCTTGTCGGTAAAGTCAATGTCGCGGTCGCCGAAGGTCAGGTCGGTGATCTCGCTGTCATAGAACACCTCCGACTCGCCGGTTTCGGCCAGCACCAGGAATTCGTGCGTGTCCTCGCCACCGATGGGGCCGCTGTCGGCGCGCATCGGGATCGCCTGCAACCCCATGCGTTCGTAGGTGCGCAGGTAGGTGACAAGGTGACGGTTGTAGGCATGCAGCGCATCCTCGGCCGTCAGGTCGAAGTTGTAGCCGTCCTTCATCAGAAACTCGCGGCCGCGCATGACGCCAAAGCGGGGGCGGGTCTCGTCCCGGAACTTCCACTGGATCTGGTAGAGCGTCAGCGGCAGGTCCTTGTAGCTGGACACATGCGCGCGGAAGATGTCGGTCACAAGTTCTTCGGCCGTTGGCGTGAACAGCATGTCGCGCCCGCCGCGATCCTTGATGCGCAGCATCTCGTCGCCGTAGGCGTCATAGCGGCCGCTTTCACGCCACAGGTCGGCGGATTGGATCGTCGGCATCAGCATGGCAAGGTGGCCGGCCTTCGCCTGCTCCTCATGCACGATCTGTTCGATCCGACGCAGGATCTTGTAGCCCATCGGCAACCAGGAATAGATGCCGGCCGACGCCTGCTTGATCAGGCCGGCCTGCAACATCAGGCGGTGGCTGACGATCTGCGCCTCGCGCGGAGTTTCCTTGAGGACGGGGAGGAAGTAGCGCGACATCCGCATGGGGTTCGACCTTATAAGCTTTGGTTTGCGGCACTGTCTAATCGGCCCCCTGCCCGCCCGCAAGCATGGCTTGCCCTGCGGCCCCGGCTGCGCCATTGAGATGCAGGATCGCTGGAAGGATGCCCGATGGCCATGACAACGCGCCAACAGACGCTTTATTGGGGCATCGCCACGGTGGTGTTCCTCGTGCTGCTGTATCTTCTGGGCAATGTCATCATGCCCTTCATCCTGGGTGGCGCGATTGCCTATATCCTCGATCCGGTGGCAGACCGTCTGGAACGGCTGGGTCTCAGCCGCGCGATCTCCGTCACGATCATCTCGCTTGTCGCGCTATTCGCATTTGCGCTGATCATCCTGCTGGTCATCCCGACGCTGATCAACCAGTTGACCGACCTCATCGCGACCGCACCGCAATTGCTCGACAATCTGCAAGGCTGGCTGACCGGTCGCTTTCCCGAACTGCTGGACGAGGGCAGCACGATCCGCACGCAGCTTAACAGTATCGGAGAGATGATCCAGTCGCGGGGCGGAGAGGTGCTGAATACCGTGCTGACTTCGGCGCTGGGGCTGGTCAACGTCATCGTGCTGCTGGTCGTGGTGCCGGTCGTCGCGATCTACCTGTTGCTGGACTGGGACAACATGACCGCCCGCATCGACGCGCTGCTTCCGCGCGATCATGTCGACACGATCCGCGACCTTGCCCGCCAGATCGACAAGACGCTGGCCAGCTTCATCCGGGGTCAGGGCCTCGTGTGCCTGATCCTCGGTGCCTATTACGCGTTGGCGCTGGCGCTCGTCGGCCTGAACTTCGGCCTTGTCGTGGGGGCCATCGCAGGGGCGCTGACGTTCATTCCCTACGTCGGCGCGATCGTGGGCGGCGGGCTCGCCATCGGGCTGGCCCTGTTCCAGTTCTGGGGCGAATGGCCCTGGATCATCGCGGTCTGGGCCATCTTTCAGTCCGGCCAGTTCGTCGAAGGCAACATCCTCACGCCAAAACTGGTCGGCTCTTCGGTGGGTCTTCATCCGGTCTGGCTGCTGTTCGCGCTGTCCGTCTTCGGATCGCTGTTCGGTTTCGTGGGCCTGCTGGTCGCGGTGCCCGTTGCGGCCGTCATCGGCGTGCTGGCGCGGTTCGCGCTGGACCGTTACCGGTCCAGCCCGCTGTATCGCGGCACGCTGGGCGACTGAACGATGGCGCGGCAACTGACCTTCGACTGGCCAACTGGGGTTGCGCTGGGACCCGAGGATTTCTTTGTCGCGGATGCCAACCGCAAGGCCTTTGCCATGTTGTCCGACCCGGTCCGCTGGCCACTGGGCAAGCTTGTCCTGACCGGACCGGAAGGGTCGGGGAAAAGCCACCTCGCCCGTGTTTTCGCGGCCAGCCACGACGCTGCAATCCTGTCGGCAGACGCTCTGCCCTCGGACCTGCACCCACGCACAGCCACGGTGATCGAAGACCTGGACCGCCTGCCCCTTGCGGCGCAGGAGACGATGTTTCACCTGCACAATCACCTTGCAGCGCACAGGTTGCCGCTGTTGATGACCGCCCGCACCCTGCCCGCCCGGTGGGACATCGCCCTGCCCGACCTTGCCAGCCGGATGCAGGCGACGACACCGGCCAGCATCGACGCCCCCGACGACGCGCTGTTGCAGGCGCTGCTGATGAAGCTGTTCGCCGACCGGCAACTGACCTTGACGCCAGAGGTCGCGGCCTACCTCTTGCCCCGGATCGAGAGGTCCTTTGCCGCCGCACATCGCATCGTGGCCGACCTCGATACGGCGGCACTTTCGGAAAAGCGTGCGATCACGGTGCGGCTGGCCGCACAGGTTCTGGACAAGCAGGGCGACCTGCTGTGAAATCCGTCATACGTCTGACATGTAGGCAGGCAAGAAGGCCCCATGATGAATGCTGACTTTCTGAAAGGGGCGCTGCCGGACCCGGTCGCGCTCGATATCGACCCCGCGACGGCGGACCGGTTCGTGAACCGCGAACTGTCATGGATCGGGTTCAACATGCGCGTGCTCGAAGAGGCCGAAAACCCCCGCGTGCCCTTGCTGGAGCGCCTGCGGTTCCTGTCGATTTCAGCCACGAACCTGGACGAGTTCTTTACGGTTCGCGTGGCGGGTCTGCGCGAACTGGCCCACGCGGGCAACACGACACCCGGCCTTGACGGGCGCAGCCCGGCGGAACAGTTGGGCCTGATCGACGTCAAGGCGCGCGACCTGATGGACCGCCAGCAAGGCGTGTTCCGTCAGTTGGCGGCCGAGATGGCCGAGACCGGCATCCACATCCTGACCCGCGACGACCTGAGCGACGCCGACGTGACTTATCTTGGTGACTTCTTTCTTGAACAGGTGTTCCCGGTCCTGTCGCCCTTGGCCATCGACCCGGCACATCCGTTCCCGTTCCTGCCCAACCAAGGCTTTGCGCTGGCGCTGCAACTGGAACGCGGCACGGACAAGCGCCCGCTGCGCGCCCTGCTGCCGGTGCCCGCCCAGATCGCCCGCTTCGTGCGGTTGCCCGGTAAGCCCATGCGCTTTGTCCCGCTGGAGGAACTGCTGCTGCACTTTGTCGGGCGGCTGTATCCGGGCTACAAGACGCGCGGCCATTGTGCCTTCAACGTGCTGCGCGACAGCGACCTGGAACTCGAGGATGAAGCCGAGGATCTGGTCCGCGAATTCGAGACCGCCCTGAAGCGTCGCCGCCGTGGCGAGGTCGTGCGGCTGAAGATTTCGGAGAACGCACCTGTCCCGCTGCGCACGATGATCATGCAGGAACTGCACGTCACCGAGGAAGAAGTCGTCAGCGTCGACGGACTGATCGGCATTGCCGATCTGTCGGAACTGGTGCTGGACGAACGACCGGACCTGCTGTGGCCGACCTTCAGCCCGCGCGTGCCCGAACGGGTGCAGGATCACGAAGGCGACATGTTCGCCGCGATCCGCCAGAAGGACATGCTGCTGCATCATCCCTATGAGACGTTCGACATGGTGGTCCGCTTCCTCGCGCAGGCGGCCCGCGACCCCGATGTCGTGGCGATCAAGCAGACGCTGTATCGCACCTCGCGCAACTCTCCCATCGTCGAGGCACTGTGCGAAGCGGCCGAGGACGGCAAATCCGTCACGGCGCTGGTGGAATTGAAGGCCCGTTTCGACGAGGCCGCCAACATCCGCCAGTCGCGGCGGCTGGAACGGGCGGGGGCGCATGTCGTCTATGGCTTTCTGAACTACAAGACCCATGCCAAGATCAGCACCGTCGTGCGGCGCGAGGGTGAAAAGCTGGTGACCTATACCCATTTCGGCACCGGCAACTATCACCCGATCACCGCGCGCATCTATACGGACGTTTCACTGTTCACCTGCGACGCCGCATTGGGGCGCGACGCGACGAAGGTGTTCAACTACCTGTCCGGCTATGCGCAGCCCGAGGGGCTGGAGAACCTTGCCATCTCGCCCATCAGCATGAAGGAACGGCTGATCGAGATGATCGGGGCCGAAGCCGCCAATGCACAGGCCGGCAAGCCTGCGGTGATCTGGGCCAAGATGAACAGCCTGATCGAAAAGGACGTGATCGACGCGCTTTATGCCGCCAGTCAGGCCGGGGTGAAGATCGACCTTGTCGTGCGTGGCATCTGCGGCCTGCGTCCAGGCGTGAAGGGCCTGTCCGAGACCATCCGTGTCAAGTCCATCGTCGGACGGTTCCTCGAACACAGCCGCATCGTCTGTTTCGGCAATGGACAGGGCCTGCCCAGCAAGAAGGCCCGCGTCTTCATCAGTTCCGCCGACTGGATGAGCCGGAACTTGAACCGCCGGGTGGAAACGCTGGTCGAGATCACGAACAATACGGTGAAGGCGCAGATCGTGAGCCAGATCATGGCCGCGAACATGGCCGATGTGGCGCAAAGCTGGGTGATGCAGGCCGACGGGTCGTTCGTGCGCGCGACTTGGCCAGAAGGCGATTTCGCCTTCAACTGCCATCGGTTCTTCATGGAAAACCCGTCGCTGTCGGGTCGCGGATCGGCGGGTGCATCCGACGTGCCGCAACTGACCCACACCGACGACTGACCGCCCCTGTGCCGTTGACTCCGCCGCAGGGTGCGTCACATGGTGACCCTCTGGAAACGACCCGGGACGATCAGTAGATGACGGACGACACCGCCACCGAGACCATCGACTGGGGCCCGTTCGGCCGCCCCCTTTTCAATGACGAGGCGGCGCAAAGCCTGGGTCGCGTCGGTGTCGTGGACGTCGGGTCGAACTCTGTCCGGCTTGTCGTGTTCGACGGGGCGGCCCGTAGCCCGGCCTATTTCTACAACGAAAAGATCATGTGCGCTTTGGGGGCCGGCCTGTCGGAAACCGGTCGCCTGAATCCCGAAGGCCGCGTTCGCGCCCTGTCAGCGATCCGCCGCTTTGCCGCCCTGGCGGACGGCATGGGCATCGCACCTTTGACCGCCGTGGCCACCGCCGCGGTGCGCGAAGCCAGCGACGGTGCCGATTTCCGGGCCGAGGTGGAGCGTGAGACCGGCATCAAGTTGTGGGTCATCGACGGAGAGGAAGAGGCGCGGCTGTCGGCGCAGGGCGTGCTTTTGGGTTGGCCCGGCAGCTATGGCATGGTCTGCGACATCGGCGGGTCCAGCATGGAACTGGCCGACCTGTCCGACGGCCGCGTCGGCCACAGGGTCACCTCGCCGCTTGGTCCGCTGAAACTGCGCGAGGTGAAGGGCGGCAAGAAGGCCTTGAAAGCGCATATCAAGGGCATCGTGGCCGAGTTGCACGCAAAGATGGACCACGAGACGGGAATGCGCCTGTTTCTGGTCGGCGGATCGTGGCGGGCCATCGCCCGCGTCGACATGGAACGCCGTAACTATCCGCTGACCGTCCTGCACGAATACCGCATGACGGCGCGGCGCATCGGGGAAACAGCGCAATACATCGCCGACGCTGATCTTCAGGAACTGCGGGCGCGCTGTGGCATTTCGGACAGCCGTATGTCGCTGGTGCCGCTGGCCGTGCTGGTGTTGAAGGAACTGGTCCGCGTCTTCAAACCCAAGGACGTCGCCGTGTCATCCTACGGCATCCGCGAGGGGATGCTGTATGAACAGATGCCGCGCGCCCTGCGCGAACGCGATCCCCTGATCGAGGCCTGCCGCTTTGCCGAGGCCAAGGATGCCCGGCTACCCGGTTTCGGCCGCCTGCTCTATGACTTCGTGAAGCCGCTGTTTCCGCGCGCCAACTGGCAGCGCCTGCGGATCATCAAGGCCGCCTGCCTGCTGCACGACGTCAGCTGGCGCGCCCACCCCGACTACCGGGCCGAAATCACCTTCGACAACGCCACCCGTGCCAACCTTGGCGGGCTGAAACATACCGAACGGGTGCAACTTGGACTAGCGTTGATGAAACGCTACTCGTCGAAGACCCCAGAAGGCCGTTTCGTGCCGCTGTTCGCGATGCTCACGCCCGAACAGATGAAGGAAGCCGACATCCTCGGCCGTGCCATGCGCTTTGGTGCGATGCTTTGGTTGGACGGCGACACGCCGCCCGGCACGATCAAGTGGCAGTCGAAGACCAGGCACCTGACCCTCATGCTCGCCGCAGGCGCGCGACCGTTGTACGGAGAGGTGGCCGAAGCGCGTCTGGGCGCCTTGGCACAGGCGATGGACGCGACCTTCGAGGTCAGGTTCCGCAGTTAAAGCTCGATTTCCTGCCCCGGTTCAGGCGGCACATAGGTCGGTGCTTCGGGGGTGCGGCGGATGATGATGTCGCCATTGGGCAGCAGTTCAGGCGCGCTGTAATTCTTGATATCGTCGATCAGCGCGAGAATGTCCGCCAGCGCAGGTCCCATCTGGTCAGTCAATTCGCGCATCCGCGGGCCGACCTGATCCGCGAAGTCCTGAAGGTCGCGCAGCGTCGGCTCGGCCTCGTTCAGCAGGCCGCGAAACAACAGCTTCGCGCCCTCCTCGATCAGATCGCGTCCGGGAGGGGTCTCTTGCTGTTCGGTGGGCGGATCGGCCATTTGCGCCGCCACGGGGGCAGCGGTCAGGGCAAGGGCTGTGGCAAGCACGATCTGTCTCATGCCCTTCAGGTAGGGCGGGACATGCCCGTTGCCAAGGGCAGCACAAGGTCGAGCGTGACGGGAAAATGATCGGAGGCGGTCAGAAGTGCCTCTCTCAGGGTCGGATCGCCATAGCAGGCAGGCGTGTCGAAAGGGTGCCAGATGGTCCACTGCGGGGCGGTGGCCGCAAGGTCCGGGCTGACCATGATATAGTCCAGCAGCGCCGACAGATAGACACCGTCATGCTGGAACCGCGCTGTCGCCGGCTGTGCCGCGATGCGGCCCGACAGGGCCAGCCGGGCGTGTGGATCGTGCAACGGCACCGCCTTGCCTTCACCCAGAACGATTTCGACGCCAGAGCGTCCGAAGAGCGCCTCGAATTCATCAAGGCCGGGGCCGTCGTTGAAATCGCCCAAAACGATCAACGACTTGCCTGCCGCCAACACCTCTTCCACGCGGGCTCGCAGCCAGACACATTGCGCAAGCTGCTTGCGCCGGTTTTCGATGTTCACGCGCATGACGTGGGCGGGCGTGCCGGTGATATGGGCCGCCTTGGATTTCGCATGGACCCCGATCAGCGCCAGGGGTGCCTGGCCGGGGATGGTCAGCGTCACCTCAAGCGGCGGCTTGGACCAGCGGATCAGTTCGGGTCGCGCGTCTAGGTCGAGGTCGGCGGCATAGGTGCCATCGAAACGCGGCACTTGTTGGCTGCCTCGCGGATCATGTGCCGCCGTCATGCGGTCGGGGTCGTAAAGCAGCGCGATTTCCTGCTGCGTGTCGTTCGCGAACCCGGTCAACACCGCCCGCGTACGCAGCCCGAACCGCTGCGCAAAGTGGTGCAACGCCGCCCCGGTCCTGCGTTGACGCGAGGTGTCGGGAGCCTCGATGATCATGACCGCATCGGCGTCCACGGCGCGAAACACGGTGCCCAGGGCCGCGATCTGTGCAAAGCGGGTGACGTCCCAGCGGCCCGACCATTGGTCGTCGTCCAGAAGCCTGCCAGCGTCGTCGAACAGGCTGTTGAACCATTCGACATTGTAGGTCGCCAACCGCAGCGCCGTCACTGACGCAGGTCCGCGATTTCTTCCCATGCGCGGTTGATTGCGACAAGGCGCTTTTCAGCCAGTTTTACCGCTTCCTCGGGCACGCCGCGGGCCAGCATCCTGTCGGGATGTGTGTCGCGCACCTGCTGGCGCCACGCCGCGCGGATGGTGTCCATGTCGGCCTCTGGATCGACCCCCAGTACGTCGTAGGGGTCGCGGGCCGCGTCGTTAACGAACTGCGCCCGGATGCGCCCGAACCTGCGGTCGTCAAAACCGAAGATTTCGGCGACCCGCGACAGAAAGGCGTCCTCGCCCGGATGATAGTTGCCGTCGGCCAGAGCGATGTGGAACAGCCCTTCCATCAGATCGCACAGCGGTGCCGTGTCGTCACCGAACATCCGCCTGATGCGCACGGCGTAATCCTCGAACCCGGCGATGTCGGTGCGGGCCATGTTGAACAGGCGGGCCGCGTTCGCCTCTTCCTGCGGCGGGATGTGGAACACCTCGCGAAAGGCCGCAACCTCTGCGCGCGTCACGGTGCCGTCGGCCTTGGCCATCTTGGCCCCCAGCGCGATCACCGCAATGGTGAAGGCGACCGACCGGTCAGGCGGCGTGCGCAGCATGTCAAAGACCGCCGACAGGCTTTCACCTGCCCGCAGGGCAGCGATGGCGTCGGCAATGCGGGTCCAGATCGACATGGGTGTGACCCTAGAGCATCTTCTGCAGAAGGATAAGGTCGATCCAGCGGTCGAACTTGCGCCCGACCTGCGGCAGAACCGCCACCCGTGCGAAACCCATGATTTCGTGGAACCTGACCGCGCCCATGTTCTCGGCGCTGCACCCGGCAAACAGACTGTGCATTGCGCGTGCCTTGGCATGGGCGCACAGCGCATCCATCAGAGCCCGCCCCATACCACGCCCCTGCGCCCGCGGGTTCAGGATCACGGTATGTTCTGCCGTGTGGCGATAGCCCGCCCCGCCGCGAAATTGCGCATAGGTGGCAAAGCCAAGCACGCCATCGTCGTCAGCGACCAGAAAGCCGTGCGCTGGCCCACGTTCCGCGATCATCGCGGCCACATCCGCTGCGGTCTTTTCAACGGGATTGAAGGTGATCGCGGTGTCGCGGATCACGGGATTCCAGATCGCGGCAATGGCGGCGGCGTCATCGGCAGTCGCATCGCGAATGATCACAAGGTCACCGTCCCGCCCGGCGTTTGCAGCGTCGCGCGCAGGCCCATGGCACCGGTCACGAAGACCACGCGAGGATCGGTCAGCCGCAGGCCTTCGCGCAGCAGCGTAGCCTGCGGATGGCTGACCTCCCACGTCAGCAGGCGACACCCGCTGTCCGGCAGGCGTGTCGCAGGCAGGACAACCCCGTCACCCCACTGGATCATGGTCGGCATCGCCCCGTCCAGCGGAAGTCTGCCGTCGTCCGGTACGGTGATGCGCCAGTGCAGATCGCCGCGTGTCAGTGGCACGATGGTGCCGGGATCGACAGGGGCGATGGCGATGGCAGCCCTCAGATCGTCGGTCCGGCAGATCCAGTTTGCCGCGCGCGCAGGCCCGGTGAAATGGTCCATGCCAAACCACGCAGGTCGCCCGGTCGGGGCCGCGTCCGGGTCCAGCGCGATCAGTTCGAGGTAGATGTCTCCCAGCCCCAGCAGCCGGTTATGCGTGCCATAGCGGTCATGCCGCCCCCCCGGTTGCAGCGGCACGCCAAGGCGGTCGGACAGCGCCTTGGCGGCCGTGTCCAGATCGGTGCAGGCGATGGCGATATGATCGAGGGTCAGCATCGCGATTTCGGACTGCATCAGCCACGCGCCGCGCGGATCAGGCGCAGGATGTCGGCCGCGGCCTTGGGGATGTTCGTGCCGGGGCCAAAGATCGCCTTGACGCCCGCATCCGTCAGGAATTTGTAGTCCTGCTGCGGGATCACGCCGCCACAGATCACGAGGATTTCGCCGGCACCCGCCGCCTCAAGCGCGCGGATCAGTTTGGGTGCCAGGGTCTTGTGACCGGCGGCCTGGGACGAGATGCCGATCACATGGACGTCGTTGTCGATGGCGTCCTGCGCTGCCTCCTCCGGCGTCTGGAACAGGGGGCCGACGTCCACGTCGAAACCGATGTCGGCAAAGGCCGTGGCGATGACCTTTGCCCCCCGATCGTGACCGTCCTGCCCCATCTTGACCACCAGCATTCGCGGGCGGCGACCTTCTTCGGCCGCGAAATACTCGACGTCCTTCTGGATCGCGGCAAAGCCCGCGTCACCGTCGTAGGCGGCCCCATAGACACCGGCGAGGGTTTTCACCTCGGCGCGGTGGCGACCAAAGACCGCCTCCATCGCGTCGCTGATCTCGCCCACTGTGGCGCGCTGGCGGGCGGCCTCGACGGCAGCCTCCAGCAGATTGCCGCCCTCTTTCGCGCGGCGGGCAAGCTCGGCCAGGGCCGCGTCACAGGCCGTCTGATCGCGCCCGTCGCGGGTCTTCTTCAGGCGGGCGATCTGGCTGTCACGGACGCCGGCGTTGTCGATGTCGCGGATGTCGATCGGGTCTTCCTTGTCGCGGCGATACTTGTTCACGCCGACGATCACTTCGGTTCCCCGGTCGATGCCCGCCTGCCGCTTCGCCGCCGTCTCTTCGATCCGCAGCTTCGGCATGCCAGAGGCGACGGCCTTCGTCATGCCGCCCATCTCCTCGACCTCTTGCATCAGCGACCACGCGCTCTCAGCCAGATCGTGCGTCAGCTTCTCGACGTAGTAGCTGCCGGCCAGCGGGTCGACGACCTTCGTAACGCCGGTTTCCTCTTGCAGGATCAGTTGCGTATTGCGGGCGATGCGGGCGGCAAAGTCGGAGGGCAAAGCGATTGCCTCGTCCAGCGCGTTGGTGTGCAGCGACTGGGTGCCGCCCAGGACCGCGCTCAATGCCTCGTAAGCGGTGCGGACGACGTTGTTGTAGGGGTCCTGTTCCTGCAGGCTGACGCCGCTGGTCTGGCAGTGGGAGCGCAGCATCGACGACTTGGGGTCGGATGGCGCGAATTCCTCCATCACGCGGGACCACAGCAGGCGGGCGGCCCGCAGTTTCGCCGCCTCCATGAAGAAGTTCATGCCGATGGCAAAGAAGAACGACAGACGCCCGGCGAAGCTGTCCACGTCCATGCCGGCCTTGATCGCCGCGCGCACGTATTCGCGCCCGTCGGCCAAGGTGTAGGCCAGTTCCTGCACGAGGTTCGCGCCGGCTTCCTGCATGTGATAGCCAGAGATCGAGATGGAGTTGAATTTCGGCATGTTGTCGGCGGTATACTGTATGATGTCCGAGATGATCCGCATCGAGGGTTCCGGCGGATAGACATAGGTATTGCGGACCATGAATTCCTTCAGGATGTCATTCTGGATCGTGCCGGACAATACCGCCTTGTCGTGGCCCTGCTCCTCTCCGGTGACGATGAAACTGGCGAGGATCGGGATCACGGCGCCATTCATGGTCATCGACACCGACACCTTGTCGAGCGGGATGCCGTCGAACAGGATCTTCATGTCTTCGACACTGTCGATGGCGACACCGGCCTTGCCGACGTCGCCTTCGACGCGGGGGTGGTCGCTGTCATAGCCCCGGTGCGTCGCCAGATCGAAGGCGACGGAAACGCCCTGCTGACCGCCCGCCAGCGCCGCCTTGTAGAAGGCATTGGATTCTTCTGCCGTCGAAAAACCTGCGTACTGCCGGATCGTCCAGGGGCGGCCCGCATACATCGTGGCCTTCACTCCGCGCGTATAGGGAGCCTGCCCGGGGATGCCGCCCATGTGCGGCAAGCCTTTCACGTCGTCGGCAGTGTAAAGGGGCTGGACGTCGATGCCTTCCAGGGTGTGCCAGGTCAGGTCTGACAGATCGCGGCCCCGCAGTTCCTTTGCTGCGATCTTTTTCCAAGCGGATGTGTCGGTCATCGGTTGTCCCCCATGTTGTCGTCGGTCGTCTTCAGGCACCCTGCGCCCTTTGTCGGACGGATGGTATCTTGATGGCGGTGCGTTCGGTAAAGGTCAAAAGCGGGTCGTCTTGTCCGCGCAAATACGTCAGGTCATCGGCATAAAGGGCGGCCAGCGCCGCACGATCCGCGGCATCGAAAGGCATCCAGGCCCCGGGGGCGTCCGGGATCAGCGCCGCCTCGTCCGGGCGGCCTTGGCGGACCAGTGCATCGCGCAACGTGTCGGTATCCCGACTGCGGTTTGCCCAGACCGGCGTCTGGTCCAGCATGTGCGCCACCCGCGGGTCGCGGCTGAGCATCGTCAGCTGGCGGCGCGGACGTCCCGCAAACGCCTCGAACGTCCATACCGAGATCGGCGTATCCGGACACAGGCGACGCAGATCGCAGACCACATCCGCCCAACAGCGCGGTTGATTGGCGATGCGCTTGCACGCCTCGGCCCCCGGCACACGAGTCCCAGCCATGACTGCGAACGCGATGGAGGAGGCCCAGAATGCCTCGTATCCCCGGATCACGAGACCGATGCGGTCCACGCGTCCGCCAAAGGCATCGCGGAACCGCGCCAGCCGCGCCGCGAGTCCCGGATAAAGGGCCTGTCGCGCGATGTTGTCACGCGGCGTGCCGATCATGTTTTCCTCTGACACCAGCAGCTGACGCACGCCGCGCCGTTCCATGCTGGACAGACGGTTGGCAATGCGTCGCGCGGCCTGCGCGTCCAAGCCAGGATCGTCCTGCGCAGGCGGGCGCACCAACCGGTCGAACAACCCTTCGCGTGTGACGGACGGCGTCCAGGGCATGATGCCAGCACGGATCAGCGGCTGCCTGTTCTGGTCCAGATAGGCCTGAAATGTCGTCGTGGCACAGCGATGGGCCCCGATGTGAAAAACCGTCTCGATCACTTGCCGCACCGTTCCCCACAGCGACCCGACCGGATCGCGGGGCATCTGCACGGTGATCATCATGCGTGCCGCGCCTTCAAGATCGAGTTAACTGTGATCCGGGGGGCGATATGGCGCATCGTAAAGGCCGGTTTCATGATTATATGCAAAGTCATGAAGCACATAATCCTTGCCGTCCTTGGCCTTGCCATGACCCTGTCCGTTCCTGCCCAGGCAGAAGAGACCGACCCTGTAGCCGCATGGAATGCGGACCGCACGCTGCCCGTCGATGCCGCCGGGCTGGACCTCAGCGCGTTCCAATGGGTCGCGCGCCCCGTTGTCGTCTTTGCGGATTCGCCCAACGATCCCCAGTTCGTCCAGCAGATGGAGCTGTTCGCAGACCGGCCCGAAGAGCTTGCCCTGCGTGACGTTGTTGTGATCTTCGACACCGACCCGGAGGCGCGGGGCGACATCCGGCTGGAGCTGCGTCCGCGCGGGTTCATGCTGGCCTTAGTGGGCAAGGATGGCCAGATCGAGGCGCGCAAGACGCGGCCCTGGGACGTCCGGGAACTGTCGCGATCCATCGACAAGATGCCGATGCGGCAGCAGGAAATACAGGACCGACGTGGCGTGGACCCGTAGTCCGGACCGGTCATGGTCGCCCGCGCCCTGCCGCAGCCACAGCCCACCAGGCCAGTGCCAGCAGGACCAGCAGGTTCAGGACCCAGACCAGCAGCGGACTGAACCCCGTGACCGCCATGATCCGACCGACCAGATACAGGACGGCATAGACTGCAAGGGCACCCAGCACGAAGGTGCGCATCGGCTCCAGCGGGACGCCGCAGGCGCGTACGATGCCCCAGAAGACGATGACCGCGATCATCGGCGTCGTGTATGTGGTCGCAGGCAGTTCAGTGGCGTAGGTGATCGCCCCGTCCGGAATCATCACGATCAGCGCACCCAGGGCCGCCGCGATGGCAACCACGCAGGCCATGGCCCAGATCACGACAAGCGGCAGCCTTCGGGTCATTCGAACTCCATGATCACATCATCGACCGCAAGGCTGTCGCCGGCTGCTGCATTGACCTTTGACACCACGCCCCGCCGTTCGGCGCGCAGGATATTCTCCATCTTCATGGCCTCGACGGTGCAGAGGGTCTGGCCTTCCTGTACCTCGTCGCCCACCGCGACATCGACCTTCACGATCAGGCCCGGCATCGGACACAGGAGCAGCCGCGACGTATCGGTGGCAACCTTTTCCGGCATCAGAAGGGCCAGCGCCGCCTGACGCGGCGTGCGCACGTGCACCTTCAGATCGGCCCCCCGGTGCCGCACGCGGTAGCCGCCGGGGATGCGCGCCGCCTTCAGCACCAACGGACTGCCGTCCACGGTCAACCGGGCAAGGGGCTGGCCGGGTTGCCAGGTGCTTTCGACGCGCAGGGTCTGGCCTGCGACCGTCACATCCGCGCCATTCCTGTCCGCCTTGACCAGCGTATCAAAGGACTGCCCCTGCACCGCGACATTCCAGTCAGAGCCGACGTGACGTTCGTGATTGTCCATCCGCCCGCTGATCCGGGTCCGGCGGATTTCGCTGATCCGGTGCATCGCCGTCACCGCGGCCGCAATCCGCTTCAGGGTCACGTCTACCAGTGCCACCCCGTCAAAGCCGTTGGGAAATTCCTCGGCGATGAAGGCGGTGGTCATTTCGCCGGATGTGAACTTCGGATGATCCATCACGGCCGCGAGGAACGGCAGGTTATGCCCGATCCCTTCCAGCTCGAACCCGTCAAGCGCGAGACGCATCTCCTCGATCGCCTCTGCGCGGGTCGGAGCCCAGGTGCACAGCTTGGCGATCATCGGGTCGTAGAACATGCTGATCTCACCGCCCTCGAACACGCCGGTATCGTTGCGCACCGCGCGCTGATCCGTCGCCTCCTCGACCGGGGGGCGATAGCGGGTCAGCCGCCCGATGGACGGCAGGAACCCGCGATAGGGGTCTTCGGCATAAAGCCGGCTTTCGATGGCCCAACCGTTGATCGTCAGATCGCTTTGCCCAAAGGGCAACTTTTCACCCGCCGCGACGCGGATCATCTGTTCGACAAGGTCGATGCCGGTGATCATTTCCGTGACCGGATGTTCGACCTGCAAGCGTGTGTTCATTTCAAGAAAGTAGAAGTTGCGGTCGCCGTCGACGATGAATTCCACCGTGCCGGCGCTCGTGTAACCCACCGCCTGCGCCAATGCGACCGACTGCGCGCCCATCGCGGCGCGCGTTTCCTCATCAAGGAACGGGCTCGGGGCCTCCTCAATGACCTTCTGATTACGGCGCTGGATCGAACACTCACGCTCGTGCAGGTAGACCGCATTGCCGTGGCTGTCGGCGAGCACCTGAATTTCGATGTGACGCGGCTGCGTCACGAACTTCTCGATGAAGATGCGGTCGTCGCCGAAACTGTTCGCCGCCTCGTTCTTGGACGATTGGAACCCCTCGCGGACCTCGTCTTCCTTCCAGGCGATCCGCATGCCCTTGCCACCGCCGCCGGCACTGGCCTTGATCATCACCGGATAGCCGATCTGTCCCGCGATCCTGATCGCTTCGTCCGCATCGGCAATCAGCCCCATGTGGCCCGGCACGGTGCTGACACCCGCCTCCTGCGCCAGCTTCTTGGACGTGATCTTGTCGCCCATCGCCTCGATCGCCTTGACCGGCGGGCCGATGAAGGCGACGCCGGCGGCCTGCAACGCTTGCGCGAATTTCGGATTCTCGGACAGGAAGCCGTAACCGGGATGCACGGCCTCTGCCCCGGTCTGGCGGATCGCATCCATGATTCTGTCGATCACGATATAGGACTGATTGGCGGGACTCGGCCCGATATGCACCGCCTCGTCCGCCATCTTGACGTGCAGGGCATTGCGGTCCGCATCGGAATAGACCGCGACCGTCGCGATGCCCATACGGCGCGCCGTCTTGATGACGCGGCAGGCGATCTCGCCCCGGTTGGCGATCAGGATCTTCTTGAACATGTGTCAGTCCTTCAAACGAAAATCGCCGCCGGGGCAAGGCCCCGACGGCGATCGATGGTCGTGGTCCGCGCCGCAGCGCGAAGCGACTTAGCGGGTCGGGCGGCAGATGCCGGCGTCGTCGCAGAGCAGGCCAGCGGCCGCGCCGGCCAGCGCCGTGCCGGTCGGGTCGGTGTTGAGGACGCCGGATGCGGCAGCACCGGCACCGGCACCGATGAGGCCACGCTCCAGATCGGAGTCACCGATGCCGGAACCGGCGCAGGCGGACAGACCGAGGGCGGCGATGGGGGCGAGGAGCCAGGTAGCTTTGAACATGTGATTATGCTTTCGTTAAGGTTGTTGACGTGTGCAAGGTCGCGTTTGTCTTCGGGCAACTCAAGCCCGATTGCAGACAAAAGGCGCTTTACCGCCGTTAAGTTCCGCGAAATGCGACCGCTATGCAATAACACCGCGACAGGACGGCCCAATGTCGGGTCGACCACCCTTCGAAGACCATTGCGCGCCCTCACTCGAACGCTTCCGGAAAGCTGACACGCGCACGCGTCACGTCGATCCGCAGCAGCGCGTCGTAGGATTCGGCATCGAAAGGGTCTTCGACGGCGACGACTTCCCGCTCGAACAGCCAGCTGAGCCGGCCCGCATCCAGGTTGCCCCGCACGAAAGGGTCTTCGCCGAAATGTTGCCAAAGGGCCTGCATGAAGGCGCTGTCCGCCTTGCGGTCCGGCGGCCGACGGTCGGCATAGCGTTCGCGCGCAACCAGCTTCGTTGCGCCGTCCTTGTGGCCGCGCCTGATGACGAACTGATAATCGGTGCCGTGCAGGCGGCCGGGAAAGCCGCGATGCTTTTCCATCACGCGGCCCTCTTTGCGATTTTACAGATCTGACGCGACCTCGGGCAGACCGACGCGCGCTTGCCCTCTCGATCCGCTGACGGCGACAAGCGCCATGAGGGCCACGACGCAAAAAACCTTGAAACCGTTCGACATCTGCCTGATCCACCTGACTGCTGCGGCCCGCGTTGATCGCAGGTCCACAAGGGACGCGCGCTTGCCGCGCGCAGGGATATCTTATCACCGGTCCCGATTCGGACGAGCAGTCGATTTCCGCGATCCGCCCACCGTGGCAGGTTTGCACCGCGCGTTGGGCGGATTGTTGCCATCGGTATCGCGGGCATCAGAAGTCCTCCCAGATGCAGGCATTGGCTTCCAACCGAAACGGTTGAAAGAATTGGGTCACGTCAGGGCTGTAGGTGCCAAAGGCTACCGGCTTGTCCGAGATCGAGACGACGACCTCGCCGCTGTCCCAGCCATTGCCCTGCAACGCGGGCACGATCACGCGGTCGCAGACGTATTGAAGATCATCGATGACATCGGCAAAGACCTTCTGCCCGCCGTCGGGTCCGATCGCCGGCACGATGAACCGAAACCGCGCCACCTTGGTGTCCGCTTCCAGTATCACGTCGTTCAGCGAAATCTCCAAACCTGAAGGCACGCTGATCTGCTGCGCCGCAAGAGGTGTCGCCCAAAAGGCAGCCGCAATCAGCGATCCCGCAAGGCCGCGATAAGATCGTCCTTGGACATGTCCGACCGGCCCGCGATCTCCAACTCCTGCGCGCGCGCGTAAAGATCGTCCTTCGACCAGTCTTCGTACGGCGGTGCCTTGCCGCCCTTCTCGCTCGGGTGCTGGTCCGGTGCGGCTTGCGCATTGGCGATCCGCGCGGCTTTCTCCTGCGACGCGCCCTGGTTTCGCAGGGCCTCGTAGGTCTCGTCGTCCTTGATCCTCGGTCCATGATCCTTGGTCATCGCGCCCTCCTTTCGGGCGCAACGACAGACCCGCCGACCGAGTTCCCCCGTTCATCTGGCCAGTTGAACTCCGGGGGGAGTCCGCGCCTTGCGGACGGGGGGCTGGCCCCCCTCTTTGCGGACCGGGACTAAAGCGGGATGTTGTCATGCTTCTTCCACGGGTTCTGCAGGGACTTGCCGCGCAGGGACGCAAAGGCACGGCACACCCGCCGGCGGGTGGATCGGGGCATGATCACCTCATCGATGAACCCCTTGGAGGCCGCGACGAAAGGATTGGCGAACCGATCCTCGTATTCCTTGGTGCGCGTGGCGATCTCTTCGGCGGACTTGCCGCGATAGATGATCTCGGTCGCGCCCTTGGCCCCCATCACCGCGATTTCGGCCGTGGGCCAGGCATAGTTGAAGTCGCCGCGCAGATGCTTGGACGCCATGACGTCGTAGGCACCGCCGTAGGCCTTGCGGGTGATCACCGTGACCTTCGGCACCGTCGCCTCGCCATAGGCGAACAGCAGCTTGGCCCCATGCTTGATGACGCCGCCATATTCCTGAGACGTGCCCGGCAGGAACCCCGGCACGTCGACCAGCGTCAGGATCGGGATCTCGAAGGCGTCGCAGAACCGCACGAACCGCGCCGCCTTGCGCGCGCTGTCGATGTCCAGACACCCGGCCAACACCATCGGCTGGTTTGCCACGACGCCGACGGTGGACCCTTCCAGCCGGATGAAGCCGGTCAGGATGTTGCGGGCGAAATCCGCCTGGATCTCGTAGAAGTCGCCTTCGTCTGCCAGCTTGTGGATCAGCTCTTTCATGTCGTAGGGCGTGTTCGCATTGTCGGGGATCAGCGTATCGAGGCTATCTTCGATCCGGTTCACGTCGTCGAAGAAGGGCCGCGTCGGCACCGACTTGCGGTTGTTCAGCGGCAGGAAATCGAACAGGCGACGACATTCGGCAATCGCCTCTACATCGTTGTCGAACGCCCCGTCCGCGACAGAGGATTTCTTCGTATGCGTGCCGGCCCCGCCCAGTTCTTCGGCGGTCACGACCTCGTTCGTGACGGTCTTCACCACATCGGGGCCCGTCACGAACATGTATGACGTGTCGCGCACCATGAAGATGAAATCGGTCATGGCGGGCGAATAGACGGCGCCACCCGCGCAGGGTCCCATGATCAGGCTGATCTGCGGCACCACACCGGACGCCATGATGTTGCGCTGAAACACCTCGGCGTAGCCCGCAAGGGACGCGACGCCTTCCTGAATACGCGCGCCGCCGGAATCGTTGATGCCGATCACCGGCGCGCCGTTCTGCATCGCCATGTCCATGATCTTGCAGATCTTCAGGGCATGGGTTTCCGACAGCGACCCGCCGAAGACAGTGAAGTCCTGTGAGAATATATAGACCATCCGCCCGTTGATCGTGCCCCATCCAGTCACGACGCCGTCACCCATCGGCGTGCTGTCCTGCATCCCGAAGTCGATGGCGCGGTGGGTGACGAAGGCATCGAATTCCTCGAAGCTGCCTTCGTCCAGCAGCAGTTCGATGCGCTCGCGCGCAGTCAGCTTGCCCTTGGCATGCTGCGCGTCGATCCGGTCCTGACCACCGCCAAGCTGCGATTCCGCGCGTCGCGCCTCAAGCGCGTCCAGATGGTCTTTCATGGTGTCCCCCGCAGCCTGCGTCTTGCCTTGGCAGGGATCATAGGGACCGCTGGCCAACAGGTGAAGCCACAAAGCGCCTGTGACGCCGCGGTCCTGTCAAGAAATTTTCCAATATCGACGGCGGGATGGCTGCGCCGCGGTGCAACCTGACGCCGTTAGCGCTATCCCCTGCAACGCAACGAACCGTTCATTTTCGCACAGTGGGGCGGGCCGAAATGCGGATGGACATGGCGACGCGCACCCTTAACGTGCCGCCATGCAAAATCCGCCCCAGATCCGGTTCTTCGACAGCCGTACCCCGCCCCACATTGCGACGCTGATCCTTCTGGCTGGCATCCCCGCACTGAACATGTCGATCTTTCTGCCGTCCCTGACGCGCATGGCGGAATTCTTTCAGACCGACTACGCCACCATGCAGTTCTCGGTGTCCGGCTATCTGGCGGCGACGGCGATCCTGCAGATTTTCGTCGGCCCGCTGTCGGACCGGTTCGGGCGGCGCAAGCTGATGCTGGGGTCTCTCATCATTTTCATCGTGGCGACGGTCGGTGCGCTGATGACGACCAGCATTGCCGCCTTTCTGGGGTTCCGCATCCTGCAGTCCGTCGTCGCCACAGGGATCGTGCTGTCGCGGGCCATCGTGCGCGACATCTATCCGGCGGACGAAAGCGCGTCCAAGATCGGCTATGTCACGATGGGCATGGCCGTGATCCCGATGATCGGTCCGACCATCGGCGGCGTGCTGGATCAGGCCTTTGGCTGGCAGTCGTCCTTCGTGTTCCTGTCGCTGGCCGGCGCGCTGGTGTTCGTGTTCGCCTGGTTCGATCAGGGAGAGACCGTCCGGGGTGGCGGCACCACGTTCCGCGCGCAGTTGCGCAGCTATCCCGATCTGCTGAGCGCGCCGCGCTTCTGGGGATACGCGCTGTGCGCCGCCTTCGGGTCGGGGTCGTTCTTCGCCTTCCTCGGTGGGGCCGCCTATGTCGCGGACCACATCTATGGCCTGTCGCCGATGCTGACCGGCACGGCGTTGGGCGCTCCCGCCATCGGCTACGCTTTGGGCAACTTCCTGACCGGGCGTTATGCCGTGCGGTTCGGTATCGACCTTATGGCGCTGACCGGGTGCATCGTCAGCATCGTGGGTCTTGGCGTGTCGCTGCTGCTGTCGGTCGCCGGATACAATTCGGCATTGCTGTTCTTTGGCTTCTGCACCTTGCTGGGCTTGGGCAACGGCCTGATGCTGCCCAACGCCACGGCGGGCCTTCTGTCGGTGCGACCCCTTCTGGCAGGCACCGCTTCGGGCCTTGGAGGCGCCTTGATGATCGGAGGCGGTGCGGCCCTGTCGCAATTCGCCGGCGGCCTGCTGGACGATGCATCAGGCACGGTGCCGCTTCAGGCCCTTATGCTGGCCAGTGCCGTGCTGGCGCTGGCGTCGATCGTCGTCGTGATGGTCCGCACGAACACTCTGGCGCGGCGGCAGGCCATCTGACGACGCTCGCGACTGTTGCGATCAGCTGTTGGCGTAGGCCGCCATCACGTCGTCGCTTGCTTCCACGTTCGTCGTGACGGATTGCACGTCATCGTCGTCTTCCAGCGTCTCGACCAGCTTCATCAGCTTGGTCAGGCCGTCCAGATCCAGTTCGGTCTGCATGTTCGGCTGCCAGATCAGCTTGGTGCTTTCGGCCTCGCCCAATGCGTCTTCCAGTGCCGTCGACACCTCGTTCAGGTCGGTCGGGGCGCAGATGACGACGTGATTGTCCTCGTCGGACTGCACGTCCTCGGCGCCGGCCTCGATCGCCGCCATCATCACGATATCCTCGTCGCCGACGGAGGCCGGATAGACGATCTGGCCCTTGCGGTCGAACATGAAGCCGACGCTGCCGGTCTCGCCCAGGTTGCCGCCGTTCTTGGTAAAGGTGGACCGCACATTGGACGCGGTGCGGTTGCGGTTGTCGGTCATCGCCTCGACGATCACCGCGACGCCGTTCGGGCCATACCCTTCGTAGCGGATCTCGTCATAACTTTCCGCGTCACCGCCGACAGCCTTGGTGATCGCGCGCTCGATCACTTCCTTGGGCACCGAGGACTGCTTGGCCTCCTTCACCGCAAGGCGCAGGCGCGGGTTCTTGTCCGGGTCCGGGTCGCCCATCTTGGCGGCCACCGTGATTTCCTTGCTCATCTTGGAGAACAGCTTGGCGCGCAGCTTGTCCTGACGCCCCTTGCGGTGCTGGATGTTCGCCCATTTGGAATGCCCGGCCATGGCGTGAACCCCTTATCTGGTCTGTCGGTGATTGCGCGTCGTTCTAGCGCGGTGCCCCCTGCCCCGCAAGCCTGCCGCTTACAGCGGATAGATCAGCGGAATGGCGACCGAACAGATCACCGCCAGCGACAGGTTCAACGGCACGCCGATGCGCAGGAAGTCGGTAAAGCGGTAGCCGCCGGGCCCATAGACAAGCGTGTTCGTCTGGTACCCGATGGGGGTGGAAAAGCTGGCCGAGGCAGCCATCATCACCGCAATCACCAACGGCCGCGGATCGACCGCGAGCGCGGTGGCCAGGCCGATGGCGATGGGAGTCATGACCACCGCGACCGCGTTGTTCGACACAAGCTCTGTCAGCAACATCGAAAGTGTGTAGACGGCAAAGACCACGACGAAGGCCGGCAGGACCATCATGTAGGGGGCCAGCGACCCGGCGATGATCTCGACGGCACCCGATTCCTCCAACGCGGCCCCAACGGCCAGCATCGCAAAGATCAGCGCCAACAGGTGGCCGTCGATGGACTGAAACGCTTCGTCCGCGTCGATGCAACCCGTCAAAAGGACAATCACCGCCCCCAGAAACGCCAGCTGCAGGATGGGTGCGACGTTGAAGGCCGCCAGCACCACGACCGCCAGCATCACGGCGATCGCGATGGGCGCGTGGGTGCGCCGATAGGCGCGGGCCGAGGGTTTCGACACATCGGCCAGGTTCATGTCGGCGGCGAGACGCTGGATATCTTCCGGCGTGCCTTCCAGCAGAAGGGTGTCACCGACCTTGACCACCAGATCGTCCAGTTGCCGCCCGATGTTGCGGTCGCGACGATGCACCGCCAGCGTATAGACGCCGTAGCGCCGGCGCAGGCGCATGGCACCAAGGCTGCGGCCGACCATCCGGCATTCGGGCGAAATCAGGACCTCGACGGTGCTGGTCTCGACCGCGGACACCTGATCGACGCGCCGCAGTTCCTTCGTCGCCTGCAAGGACAGAAGCTCCGTCATCGCCGTGCGCAACACGACCCGGTCGCCGACCTCGAGCGTGACGCTTTCCATGTCGCGGCGCAGGGAGGCGTCGCCGCGGATGACGTCGATCAGGCGCACGCCTTCACGTTTGAACAACTGCACGCTCAGCACTTCGCGGCCCAAGAGGTTGCTGTCGGGCGGAATCACCGCTTCGGTGAAGAAGCGCATCCTGGACCGGTCCGACAGCATGGTCGCCATGCTGGTCCGGTCGGGCAGCAGGCGATTGCCGAACAGGTACAGATAACCCATCGTCCAGACGGCAATCACGATGCCGATCGGCGTGACCTCGAAGATGCCGAAGGGTTCCATGCCGGACTGGCGGGCCACGCCATCGACCACAAGGTTCGTCGACGTGCCGATCAGCGTCAGCGTGCCGCCCACGATGGACCCATAGGACAAGGGGATCAGCAGCTTGGAGGCCGAGACCTTCAGCGTGCGGGCCATCTGCACGAAGACCGGCAACATCACGACCACGACCGGCGTGTTGTTCACGAAGGCAGAGGCGGAAATGACGAATCCCATGACGCCGCCGACCGCATGTTTCGGGTTCCGCTTGGCCGCCCGCTCGGCCATCTGCGTGACGTAATCCAGCGCGCCGGTGCGCACGAGAGCGCCCATGATGATGAACATCATCGCGATGGTCCAGGGGGCGGCATTCGACAGGACCTTCACTGCCTCGTCGTAGGGCAGGATTCCCGTGAACAGCAGGATCGCGGCCCCCAGCATGGCCACGACCTCGGTCGGGAAGGTTTCGCGCAGGAACAGCGCGAACATCGCTGCCAGCAGCAGCAATGTGGCGATGGCCTGATGCTGCATCAGGAAGGGAAGGTCTAACATCAGGATGCCTTCAGAAGGATGGTTCGCCTTTGTCGCGCGGCGCGACGGCCACCGCAACGATCATACGAGGATGGAACGGTCAGCTGCCGGGACCCGACTGCGACAGCCGCCCGCCTTGCCGCACCATGATGCAGGTCGTGGCCTGCCCGGTGCGGTCGTCGGTCTCGACATAAAGCCCGGACAGGGTCGCCTCGCCCTCTGCCGGGTTGAAGCGACCCTTCGGCATCCCCGTGATGAACCGGCGCAGCGGTTCGGCCTTGTCCATGCCGATCACGCTGTCGTAGTCGCCGCACATGCCCGCGTCGGACTGGAACGCGGTGCCGCCGGGCAGGATCATCGCATCGGCCGTCGGCACATGGGTATGGGTGCCGACGACGATGCTGGCGCGCCCGTCGCAGTAGTGACCGACGGCCATCTTTTCGGACGTCGCCTCGCAATGGATGTCGATCAGCGACGCCTGCACCTGTCCGCCCATCGGATACTGTTTCAGCACCGTCTCCAGCGCCGAGAATGGATCGTCGAAGGGCCGCTTCATGAAGACCTGACCCAGCGCCTGTGCCACCAGGACCTTGCGTCCGCGCGCATCGGAAAAGACGCGCGCACCCGCACCGGGAGCGCCCTTGGCGTAATTCAGCGGGCGGATCAGGCGCGGCTCCTTCTCGATGAAACTCAGCATGTCCCGCTGATCGAAGGCATGATCGCCCAGCGTCACCACATCGGCCCCGGCCTTGAGGATGGCCTTGGCATGGTCGGCGGACAGACCTGACCCGTTGGTCGCATTCTCGCCGTTGACCACGACGAAATCGAGTTTCCAATCCTTGCGCAGGTGCGGCAGATGATCGGTGATGGCGCTGCGGCCGGCGCGTCCCATGACGTCGCCCAGGAACATGATTTTCATGGTACCCTGTTAGGGACTGAGCGAAAAATCTTCTAGAAGATTCTTCTGTGGCAGACCGCCGCGCAGTCTTGCCGTGTCAGGGTCGGACGGACCGGCGCGTCAGGTCGCGATGATACCATGCTCCGTGACGATCATGTCGAGCGGCTGGTCCGTCGCCTCGATCGGCAGATCATCCGTCTGCTGTGCGGCGAACGCGAACCCGATGGCCAATACCGGACCGCGCGCGCGCAGAGCCTGCAACGTGCGGTCGTAGAAGCCGCCGCCATAGCCCAACCGCCCGCCGTGCACATCGAAGGCGACAAGCGGCACGATCAGAATGTCAGGTGTCATCCAGTCGCCACCTTCGGGCACCGGCGCGCCGAACAGGCCCGGCACCGTGGCGCAGCCCGGGGTCCACGTTCGAAAACGCAGAGGTGCATCGCGGGCCACGATCACCGGCATCCCGACAGGGCCATGCGCCGCGGCCTCTGCCAGTGCTGGGACCGGGTCGATCTCGGTCCGCATCGGAAGGTAGCCGGCCAGCGGCACGCCGCGGTGTCGGGCCAGCACCTGTGACAGATGCCCCGCCTGTGGACCGCCCACCGCATGGGCCCGGGCGCGCCGGGTCAGGGCCGCCGCACGCGCCATGGCCTTCGCGTCCGTCACAGCAGCCACAGCGCGGCTAGCCCGAGGAACGCGAAAAAGCCGACGATATCCGTCACCGTCGTCACGAAGGCACCAGAGGCGAGCGCCGGATCCACGCCCATACGCTCCAGCACGATGGGCACCCCCGTCCCGGCCAGTCCCGCAACTACGAGGTTGATCACCATCGCGCAGCCGATCACCGCCCCCAACATGGGAGAGCCGAACCAGACCACGCCGACGATGCCCATCACGACGGCGAACAGCACGCCATTGATCAGCCCCACCAGAACCTCGCGCCGAATGACGCGCCAGACGTTTGATCCCGTCAGGTCGCGCGTCGCCAGCGCGCGCACGGCGACGGTCAGCGACTGCGTACCCGCGTTGCCGCCCATCGAGGCGACGATCGGCATCAGCACCGCCAGCGCCACGAGCGACGAGATCGTCCCCTCGAACAGCGAGATCACCATCGACGCCAGGATCGCTGTGCACAGGTTCACCGCAAGCCAGGGCGCGCGCTGCTTCGTCGTCTCGATCACGCGGTCCGACAGGCTGCCTTCACCGACACCGGCGAGGCGCAGAAGGTCTTCCTCGGCTTCTTCCTCCAGGAACGCCATCGCGTCGTCGATGGTGATGACGCCGACAATGCGGTCGTCGTCGTCCACGACGGGCGCCGTGATCATGTGGTAGTGGTTGATCGCCTGCGCGACTTCTTCCACGTCCTGTTCGACGTGGAAGGTGCGAAATGTGTCTTCCATGATGTCGCGCAGCCTGGTGTCGCGCGGATTGCTCAGCACGCGGCCCAGCGTGACATATCCCACGGCCTTCAGCCGCGGGTCGACCAGGATGATGTGATAGAACTGGTCCGGCAGAACCACGTCGGACCGCAGAAAATCGATGGCGTCACCGACGGTCCAGTGTTCCGGTGCCCGCACCAGCTCGACCTGCATGTGGCGGCCTGCGGATTCCTCGGGGTAGGACAGTGATTGTTCGACGACGACCCGGTCGCCGGGGTCGAGCGCGTCAAGCACCGCCTCCTGCTGTTCCACGTCCAGATATTCGACAAGGTCCACGACATCGTCGCTTTCCAGATCGCGCACCGCCTCGGCCAGTTCGGCGGGGGCCAGCGCCGAGATGATCTCTTCGCGGATGCGTTCGTCGAGTTCGGACAGGATCTCGCCGTCCATGCCGCCCTTCCACAGGGTCAGCAGTTCGCGCCGCTGGCGGGTGTCGATCAGCTCGATCAGGTGGGCGATGTCCGCGGGGTGAAGGGGGTCGAGCAGCGCTTCGATCTGCTCGACATTGCGGTCGTCGATGGCCTCCAGCACGTCCGAGACGACGCGGTCGGTGATGCCGAACACCTCGTCATCGTCATGCTGATCCGGGAGCGTGTCCTGGTCGGTCATGGCAGTCCCCCTTCGCGGCTTTTCGCGCAACATAGAGAAGCGGCGTCGCACCACAACAGGCTTGGCACCGATTGTAGGCCCCTGTCCGCCGGACTAGGGTGCGAGTATGGAAAAACATCTTCTTCTGGGCCAGACGCTGGCCTTCGACGGCTGCGCCCTGACCGACTGGCAGGCGGCGACGCGACATGACAGCGCGGGCGGGGTGCTGATCGCAGACGGGCGGATCGAGACCGTCGGCAACGGGTCCGCGCTGCGGGCGGCAAATCCCGAGGTACCGGTTACCGACTACGGTGATGCCCTGATCGGTGCCGGCTTTGTCGATGCGCACATGCACTATCCCCAGACCCCCATCGTGGCGAGCTGGGGCAAGCAGTTGATCGACTGGCTGAATACCTACACATTTTCTCAGGAAATGCGGCTGGCCGATCCCGCCTATGCCCGCGCCGTTGCCGACACGACGCTCGATCTGGCGCTGGCGCACGGGACGACGACACTGTGCAGCTTCTGCACAATCCATCCGGGCAGCGTGGATGCATGGTTCGGTGCAGCCGCAGCGCGTGGGATGGCCGTGGTCGGCGGCAAGACCTGCATGGACCGCAATGCACCCGACGGGCTGCGCGACACGGCGCAGGGTGCCTACGACGACAGCAAGGCGCTGTTGGATCGCTGGCACGGAAATGGCCGCGCGACCTATGCGATCACGCCGCGCTTTTCGCCGACCTCGACACCGGACCAGTTGGCCGCGCTGGGCGCGCTTTGGGCCGAACGGCCCGATGCGCTGATGCAGACCCACCTGTCAGAGCAAGTGCCGGAGATTGCCTGGGTCCGCGACCTTTTCCCGGGCGCGCGCGACTACCTCGACACCTACGAGGCGCATGGCTTGCTGGGCGCGCGCGGGCTGTACGGTCACGCGATCCATCTGGCCCCGCGCGAGGTCGACCGCCTGGCAGAGGTGGGGGCGGCGGTCGTGCATTGTCCGACGTCCAATACCTTCATCGGGTCCGGTCTGTTCGACATGGCCGGCCTTGCCGCGCGGCGAATTTCCATCGGCTTGGCCACGGATACCGGCGGGGGATCATCGTTTTCCATGCTGCGCACGATGGCTGCCGCCTACGAGATCGGGCAGTTGCGCGGCACCGCCCTTCACCCGGCGCAGCTGATGTGGCTCGCGACCGAAGGATCGGCCCGCGCCCTGCACATGGGCGGCAGCATCGGGCATCTGGGTGCCGGGGCCACGGCGGATATCACCGTGCTCGACCTTGCATCCACCCCCGCCATCGCGCAACGCGCCGCGCGGGCGAGCGATGTCTGGGAGGCGCTGTTCCCCACGATCATGATGGGCGACGACCGCGCCGTGCGCGACGTCTGGGTCGGCGGCCGCCGCGTCGTGACCTAGGCGGCGCAGGCCATCAGCAGAACGATCACCCAGACATCCGCTCCGCGCCCCGACAGGTCGACCGCATGACCGAAGCCGTAGTTGACATAGGCAGGATTCAGCAGGACCCGCCGCTGTTGCGGGTTCGACAGCCAGGCGGACAGCGCGGCCTGCGCGGTGGGGTAACCCTGGGAAATGACCTCTCCCGCGGTGCAGCCCGACACGCCGGCGGCCTTGATCCGCTGGCCCGCCCGGGCCCCGGTGGACAGCCCCATCATCAACTTGTCGCCCTGCGCCAGTTCAGCGGCATATTGCGCCGCGACCCGGTCGAGGGTGCCATTCGAGACGAGCGCCGATTGGCCGTTGTCCGCGCGCACCTCGTTCAGAGCAGCGTCCACCGCCGGGGACAGCGGTGCCGTTGCGCCAAGGCGCTGAACCGGCTCGTCCGTCACAGGGGCACCGGACGCGCTGAGCGGCACGATAAGGGGAACGGGCACAGGGACGCAGGCGGACAGCGCCAGCAGGGCCGACAGGATCAGGGCAGAGAAACGGGACATCATGGCAGGACCGATCACGAGGGAACAAGCCACCATAGACGCCAAAACCTTGCCGAACTGTCAACTGCAGAGTGCGCGGGCCAGACCGTTCTGCCGGGCGATCAGTGCCGCGATATCGACGGTCAGCATCCGCCCGTCGCCCACGATCTGTCGCCCTTCGACGAACAGTTCGCGCACGCGGACAGGCCCCGCCAGCACCAGCGCTGCCGCATCCCAGGACCCCGCGCTCTCGATCCCGGTGACGTCCCAGACCGCCAGATCGGCGCGTTTGCCCACCGCGATCTGGCCCAGATCGTCGCGACCCAGCACGGCGGCACCGCCGCGCGTCGCCAGTCGCAGTGCTGCGCGCGCGCTCATCTTGTCGGCCCCCAGACTGACGCGCTGCAACAGCATCGCCTGACGCGCCTCGGCGATCAAGTTGCCTGCGTCGTTGCTGGCCGACCCGTCGATGCCAAGTCCCACGTTCACCCCCGCATCCAGCATCGCCCGCACCGGCGCGATGCCGGACCCCAGCCGACAGTTGGAGCAGGGACAGTGGGCGACGCCGGTGCCGGACCGCGCGAACAGGTCGATCTCTGCCGCGTCGAGTTTCACGCAATGGGCGTGCCAGACGTCCGCGCCGGTCCAGCCCAGGTCTTCGGCGTATTGACCGGGCCGGCAGCCGAACTGGGCCAGCGCATAGGCCACGTCCTCGTCGTTTTCGGCCAGATGCGTGTGCAGCATCACGCCCTTGTCGCGGGCCAGCAAGGCCGCGTCGCGCATCAGGTCTCGGCTGACCGAGAATGGCGAACAGGGCGCGACGCCGACGCGGACCATCGCTCCTGGCCTGGGATCGTGAAAGGCGTCGATGACCCGGATGCAGTCGTTCAGAATTGCGTCCTCACGTTCGACTAGCGAATCGGGTGGGAGGCCACCACTGCTTTCTCCGATGCTCATGGCCCCGCGGGTGGGATGAAACCGCAGACCGATGTCCCCCGCCGCCGCGATGGTATCGTCCAGCCGCGCACCGTTCGGGAACAGGTACAGATGATCCGCCGTCAGTGTGCAACCCGACAGCGCCAGTTCGACCAGCCCCACCTGCGCCGAAACGAACATCTCTTCCGGTCCGAAACGCGACCAGATCGGATAGAGCGTGCGGAGCCAGCCGAACAGAAGGGCGTCCTGCCCGCCCGGGACGGCGCGGGTCAAGGTCTGATAAAGATGGTGGTGGGTGTTGATCAGGCCGGGCGTCACGACGCAGCCTGCGACGTTGTGGCTCGTGCCCGTGGTTGTCAGCCCCTGCCCCACGGCAGCGATCACGCCGTCGCGGATCAGGACATCGGCCCGCGCCAGTTCCGTTCCCGCGTCGTCCATCGTGACGACGACATCGGCACCGCGCAGCAGCGTTTCAGCCATCGATGGCGTCTTGCAGGATCTGAAGCGCGACGGCGTGAATGTCGCGGTTCGCTGCGGCGATGACGCGGCCGCCGTGATGCGCCGCCCCACCCTGCCAGTTTGACACGATGCCGCCCGCCGCCTGGATGACGCAGATCGGCGCGTGAACGTCGTAGGGTTGCAGCCCTGCCTCGATCACCAGATCGACCTGCCCCGCGGCCAGCAAGGCATAGCCATAGCAATCCATGCCATAGCGGGTCAGTTGCATCCGCTCTGACACTGCACGAAAGGCCCGCCCTTCAACCTTGGTCCCGACCTCGGGAAAGGTCGTCAGCATGATGGAGCTTTCCAGCGGGCGACTTTGCCGGGTCGCGAGCGGGTGGGTTCCATGCGGCCCCTGCACCTCTGCGATGCCGAACCCACCGATGAACCGCTCGCCGATGAAGGGTTGATCGATGAGGCCGAACAGCGGACCCGTCGCGTCGGCGACCGACACCAGGACACCCCAGGTCGGCGTGCCGCACAGATAGCCGCGCGTGCCGTCGATCGGGTCAAGCACCCAAGTCAGGCCGCTGGTGCCTGCCTGCACGCCCATCTCTTCGCCCAGGATTCCGTCGTCGGGGCGTTCACACGCGATGACGGCCCGCATAGCCGCTTCTGCCGCGCGGTCCGCAGCGGTCACCGGATCGAACAGGTCCTGCCCCTTGTTGTCGGCCTGGAGGCCGGGCGAGCGGAACAGGCGCAACGTTTCAGGACGAGCCGCGTCGGCGATCAGGTGCGCAACGCGGATCAGGTCCGCTTTCAGCGTATCGTCCAAAATGTCGGGTTCCCGATGTTACCGGATCGGCAGGTCGTCCTGTCGTGTGGTCACACTACCCGATGGACGTCGTGTTGCAAACGCCGCGTACGGCGGAAGTCGATCAACACCGATGCTACGTCAGGCCGCCTCGCTCAGCACACGGGCAAGGTCGAACAGACGACGACGCTGATGTTCCGGGATCGCATAGTAGGACCGCAGAAGATCAAGCGCTTCCTTGTCGGTCAGGATATCGCCCGGCAGTTCGCCCGCACGCACGGTAAGCTGGCTTTCCGCCTCGATCCCTTCAAAGAAAAATGACACCGGCACACCCAGCACATGCGCGATATCCCACAACCGGGACGCGCTGACACGGTTCATGCCGGTCTCGTATTTCTGGATCTGCTGAAACTTGATACCGACCGCTTCGGCAAGCTGTTGCTGGGTGGTGCCATTCATCCACCGCCGATGACGGATGCGCTTGCCGACGTGGACATCTACAGCGTGTTTCATCAATTCTTTCCTTGTTAACGGACTAGGTCCAATAAATTTGCGACCAAACCGGAGCGTCATGACCGGCGGTCGAAGTCTTCCTAAAGACGCCATAAAATAAGCTCCGGTAAACACGCAACGGTTGCAACGCGACGCCTAACCTTAAGGACAGGATCGTCGAACACAACTTGGCCAAAAGGTCAAAAATGACGCTACGTTAACCCTACGGGCGGCGGCCTTGACAAGATCGCCGCAAGATTGCGCCATTGCGGCCCGAAACCTTGCGAAAGACCAAACATCCCATGCGCGCATTTCAGGTCACCGTGTTCGACGCCCCGCCGCAGCTTGTCGACATCCCGACGCCAAACCCCGCACCGGGCGAGGTGGCGCTGCGCATCGCGGCGTGCGGGATCAACTTCGCCGACCTCCTGATGGCGCAGGGCAAATATCAGGATACCCCGAAACCGCCATTTACACTGGGTATGGAAGTTTGCGGGACCGTCATAGCACTGGGCGAGGGTGTCACCGACCCGGCTGTCGGCACCCGTGTCAGCGTGTTCGGCGGTCAGGGCGGCATGGCCGAGGTCGGCGTCTTTCCCGCACATCTGTGTCGCCCGGTGCCGGATGCCATGCCGGATACCGTCGCTGCCGGGTTTCAGGTGGCCTACGGCACGTCGCACCTTGCGTTGACGCGGCGCGCGCGGCTGAAGTCGGGCGAGACGCTTCTGGTGCTGGGTGCCGCGGGTGGCGTCGGACTGACCGCCGTCGAGATCGGCAAGGCCTTGGGCGCGACCGTGATCGCCGTGGCGCGGGGCGCTGACAAGTTGGCCGTGGCACGGGCAAAGGGTGCGGATCACCTCATCGATTCGGACGCGGGCGAACTGAAAGCGCAGCTCAAGTCGCTTGCAGGCCGGATTGGCGGCGTCGATGTCGTCTACGATCCCGTTGGCGGCGACGCCTTCAAGGCCGCCTTGTCAGTCTGCAACCGAGAAGCCCGCGTGGTCGTGATCGGTTTCGCCAGCGGTGACGTGCCGCAGGTGCCGGCGAATCTGTTGCTGGTCAAGAACATTGACCTGATCGGGTTCTACTGGGGCGGCTATCTGACGTTCGACCCGCAGGCCCTGACCGACAGCCTGGCGGACGTCATGCGCATGTATGCTGACGGTCACCTGACACCACATATCAGCGAGGTTCTGCCCTTGGACCGCGCGCAGGACGGGATGGACCTGATCGCCCGGCGTGCATCGACCGGAAAGGTCGTCGTCACGCCTTGATTGCAAGGTTCTGCAACAGACTGTGTCAACCTGTCGCGCCGACCATGCGGGACTTGAAACACGGGGGCAGTCTGCCAATATGTTACCCGAGCGCACCGCACGTTGCGCACCGCTTTAACAGGAGGTCTTGATGGCTGAGTATCAAACGATCCGGACCGCGGGCACCGTCCGTGGTGTCGCGATCGACGAAGGGCTCCGCGCCCATATGAACAAGGTCTACGGCATCATGTCCGTAGGCATGCTGATTACCGCTGCCGCAGCTTGGGCGATCTCTGGCCTTGCCCTGTCGCCTGTGCCGACCGGAGCGCAGATCGGCGCGAATACCTATCTGACCGAGTTCGGCGTGATGCTGTACACCAGCCCGCTGAAGTGGGTCGTCATGTTCGCCCCGCTGGCGATGGTCTTTGCAATGGGCGCGATGATCAACCGCCTGTCTGTCGCCGGTGCGCAGACGTTCTTCTACGCTTTCGCGGCGCTGATGGGTCTTTCGCTGTCGTGGATCTTTGCCGTTTATACCGGCTTCTCGATCATTCAGGTCTTCCTGATCACGGCCGTGTCTTTCGCGGGTCTGTCGCTTTACGGCTACACGACCAAGAAGGACATCAGCGGCTGGGGCAGCTTCCTGATCATGGGCGTGATCGGCCTGATCGTCGCCTCGATCGTGAACATCTTCCTCGGTTCGCCTGTCGTGCAACTCGCGATCTCGGCCATCGGCGTGCTGATCTTCGCCGGCCTGACCGCCTACGACACGCAGAAGATCAAGACCGACTACATCGCGCATGCCGCACAGGGCGATGCAGAGTGGCTGGGCAAGTCGGCGATCATGGGGGCGCTGAACCTCTACCTCGACTTCATCAACATGTTCATGTTCCTGCTGCACATTTTCGGCAATCGCGAATAAACTGCGGTCCGAGACTGAAGAATGAAAGGCCGGTCCAAGCGACCGGCCTTTTTTGTTGTCCCGATGGACGTATAAGGGCCGTGTCCGGTGCCCAACGCCGTTCGATGCGGATGGAACCCAGACGATGACCGCAACGGCCCTTGCCCGCAAAGCCGACCTGACCGGCAGCGTGTTCATGATACTGGCGATGGCGCTTTTTGCCGTCGAGGATGCCTTCATCAAGACGGCCGCGCTGACCCTGCCGATCGGCCAGATCCTGATCCTGTTCGGCGCGGGCGGAGCCGTGGTCTTTGCCGTTCTGGCGCGGGCCAACGGCTGCCCGCTATACGTGCCGGACGTGCTGTCGGGCCCCATGCGGATCCGCGCCCTGTTCGAGGTGACGGGACGCCTGTTCTACACCCTCGCCATCGCGATGATCCCGCTGTCGGCAGCGACCGTGATCCTGCAAGCCACGCCGCTGGTCGTCGTGGCCGGTGCTGCGGTCCTGTTCAAGGAGCGTGTCGACTGGCGACGCTGGACCGCCATCCTGCTCGGCCTCATGGGCGTCATGATCATCGTGAAACCGGGGACCGATGCGTTCTCGGTCCTGTCGCTGCTCGCGGTCGCCGGGATGATCGGATTCGCGGGACGCGACCTTGCCAGCCGCGCGACCCCTGCAACCATCAATACGCTGCTGCTTGGGTTCTACGGCTTTTGCGCGGTCATCGTGGCCGGTGTCGGCTATGCCGTCTGGGAGGGAGCGGCATTCGCTCGTCCCACACCCCTTGCCGCCGTCTGCCTGCTGGGGGCCGTCACCGCCGGGACCGTCGCCTATGCCAGCCTGATGAAGGCCATGCGTTCCGGTGATGTGTCGGCGGTCACCCCGTTCCGCTACACCCGGCTGCTGTTCGGCATCGGGATTGGGTTCGTACTGTTCGGAGAACGGCCGGATCTGGCGACATGGATCGGGTCAGGCCTGATCGTGCTGTCGGGCCTGTTCATCATGTGGCGGGGCAAGCGCCGCGCCACCCTTTGAACGCCAAAAGGCCCCGCAAATGCGAGGCCTTTCAATCCGTCAGGTCAGGCGATCAATTACTTGATCTTGCCTTCCTTGTATTCCACGTGCTTGCGCACGACGGGATCGTATTTCTTGATGACCATCTTTTCGGTCATGGTGCGGGCGTTCTTCTTGGTGACGTAGAAATGCCCGGTGCCCGCGCTGGAGTTCAGGCGGATCTTGATGGTGGTTGGCTTCGCCATGTGTCTTCTCCTGTTCGCGGCGCGGATTGCGTGCTGCGCATCAAATCTCTTGAAGTCTGCCTTCTAACCGGCGGCGGCCCCGAGTCAACCACAAAAGGCTGTGCGCGGGGCGGTCATGTGCGGATGACCTGTAAGCCGGATTCTGTCCCCCGCATCGCTGCAGATGGACGATCATTCATCTGAAGCCGCCGTTGCCGACGACCCTCTAGCTGCCAACCCGGGCCTTTCGGGTCAGGCGTCCCTGCCGGGATATCCCGTTGCCAGGATCACACCGGCGCAAGGCCCCTATTTGGCATTGCTCCCGGTGGGGCTTGCCATGCCGCTCCTGTTGCCAGTCGCGCGGTGGGCTCTTACCCCACCGTTTCACCTTTACCCTGCACGCAAGGTAGTCTCTTCTCTGTGGCGCTTTCCCTGGGGTTGCCCCCGCCGGGCGTTACCCGGCACCGTTGCCGTCCTGGAGTCCGGACTTTCCTCGAAGGTTGCCCTCCGCGACCGTCCAGCCATCCGCACGGATGTGCGCCTAAGCGGTGGCGGTGTCTGCGTCAACGGGAAAGCGTGCGGCAAGGTCGGCGATCAACGCCATGTCGTCGGGGCTTACCGGCCCGGCGGCGCGGGGACGGAACCGCAGGCGAAAGGCGGCCAGCAAGATCTCGTCAGTGACATCGGCCGTGTAGCCGGCCCGTGCGGCCAGACCGCGGAACTGCACCGTATCAGGCGGAACTGCCACCGGCTGTGGCCAGACCGACAGGCCCAACCGCGCCAGCCGTTGCCAGTCGAACCGTACGCCCGGATCGATCTTGCGCCCCGGTGCCATGTCGGAATGACCGATGATGCGCTCGGGCCGGATCGTCCAGCGATCCTTGATGGCAGCCAGCAGGTCGCACAGCGCGTCCATCTGCGCCGCAGCAAAGGGGCAGGTGCCGGGGTTCGCAAGCTCGATCCCGATGGACCGGCTGTTCACGTCGGTCACGCCCCCCCAGCGCCCTGCCCCCCCATGCCAGGCGCGCATGTCCTCGGGCACAAGGCAGTGAACAGTGCCATCCTCTGCGATCAGGTAGTGGGCCGACACCTGCGTGTCGGGATTGCACAACGTGTTGCAGGCCGCTGTGGCGCTGGTCATAGCGGTGTAATGGATCACCACCATGTCGGGCCGCTGCCCGTCGCGACGCGGCCCGTGGTTGGGCGAGGTGCGATCGCTGCGGATCAGTTGCCGGCCGCCAGCAAAAACGGTGCCGGGTCCCAGCCACAGGCAAAACCGTCACCGTCGGGATCAAGACCGCGCGAGTCCTTCTCTGGTCCGCCCCGCGCGAGGAAGTCCCGCTGCGCGGCGTCCGGCGAATTGTAGGTCGCGCAGTTGCGCTGGAACTTGCCCTGCGTCGCGAAGATCGACCGCGAATACCACTCCTGCCCCAGCCGGTTCGGGGCGCTGATCGCGTACTGCACGATGTTCGGGCCGGTATCGGCCGGGCGGTCCGGCAAGGCGCTCGGCATCACGACCTGACGGGCGGCGGCCTGCTGCGCGCGGCGTTGTGCGTCGCTCTCGATCGTTTCGCGGTTCGACACCGCCTCGAACGACTGTTCGTCCGACAGGCCGGTGTTGTTCGTCGCGGGCGGGGCGGCGGCGATGGGTTGCTGCATCGCCTGATCCTGCGCCAAACCGACGGGCGCGCCGATGCCCAGCGCCGCCAATTCGGACGACTCGACCGCACGGCCGTTTTGGCCCGCGTCGGTCATTGGTGGCAGCGCCGATGCCGCCAGCGGTGTGGGTGCCGCGAAGGTGGTCGTCGTGCTCGCCGACAATTGCGCATCGCGCGCGGACGCGGCCTGCGGGGCCACCGCGGCACGGCCACTGTCCGGCACCTGCTGCGTGCAGGCGCCCAGCGCAAGAATGGTCACGACGGCAAGCGAACGGATCACGGCGAGGCCCCAGTCAAATCTTCGATCGCGGTGGTCTTACCACCAGCGATCCGGTTTGGCGACAAATCCTGCCGCACGTTCCAGTGAATATGCGACGTTAAGCAGATCGCCCTCCTCCCACGGTCGCCCGATCAGTTGCAGACCCAACGGCAGGCCTTTGGCATCGACACCCGTGGGCACAGCGATGCCCGGCAATCCTGCAAGGTTTACAGTGACGGTAAACACGTCGTTCAGATACATCTTGATCGGGTCCGCATCCGCCATCTCGCCCAGCCCGAAGGCGGCAGAGGGGGTCGCGGGCGTCAGGATTGCGTCCACGCCTTCGGCAAAGACCTGATCGAAGTCGCGTTTGATCAGCGCACGGACCTTGCGGGCGCGGTTGTAGTAGGCGTCGTAGAAGCCCGCCGACAGCACGTAAGTGCCGACCATGACGCGGCGCTGCACTTCCGGCCCGAAGCCTTCGGCGCGGCTCTTCTCATACATCTCGGTGATGCCGTCGCCTTGGGCCAGTCTGGCCCGGTGCCCGAACCGCACGCCATCATAGCGGGCCAGGTTGGACGACGCTTCGGCCGGGGCGATCACATAGTAGGCGGGCAGCGCGTATTTCGTATGCGGCAGGCTGATGTCGCGAATTTCGGCACCGGCATCGCGCAACATGGCGGTGCCGTCATGCCACAGCGTCTCGATCTCGGCCGGCATGCCGTCCATGCGGTATTCCCTGGGGATACCGATGACCTTGCCCCGGATGTCGCCGGTCAGGGCCGCCTCGAAATCGGGCACGGGAATGTTGGCGCTGGTGCTGTCCTTGGCGTCGAATCCGGCCATGGCCCGCAGCATGATCGCGGCGTCGCGCACATCCTTGGTCATCGGCCCCGCCTGATCGAGGCTGGACGCGAAGGCCACTATGCCCCAGCGGCTGACACGGCCGTATGTTGGCTTGATCCCCGTGATCCCGGTAAAGGCGGCCGGCTGGCGGATCGACCCGCCCGTGTCGGTGCCGGTCGCACCCAGGCACAGGTCGGCGGCGACGGCCGCGGCAGACCCACCCGACGACCCACCCGGCGTCAACTTGCGGTCGTCGACCTTCCAAGGGTTCACTGCATCGCCGTAGACGGAGGTTTCATTAGACGAACCCATGGCGAATTCGTCCATGTTCAGCTTGCCCAGCATCACGGCACCCGCGTCGAATAACTGCGTCGTGACGGTGGATTCGTATTCCGGCCTGAAGCCTTCGAGGATGCGGCTGGCGGCCTGGCTGGCCACGCCCTTCGTGCAGAACAGATCCTTGATCCCAAGGGGGATACCGCACAAATCCGGCGTGTCGCCGGCCTTCAGACGCAGATCCGCCGCCGATGCTTGGCTTTTTGCAATCTCGGGCGTCTTGTGGACGAAGGCGTTCAACGCATCCGCCGCATCGATGGCGGTCAGGCAGGCCTCTGTCAGCTCTGCGCTGGTAACGTCGCCCTTACGCAGAGCGTCACGGGCGGCGGCTATCGTCAGTTTCGTCAGATCGGACATCATTCCACCACTTTCGGCACGGCAAAGAACCCCTCGCGGGCATCGGGGGCATTGGCAAGAACGGCCTTCTGCTGATTGCCGTCCGTGACCACGTCGTCGCGGCGATAGAGGCGTTGCGGCGTCACGCTGGTCATCGGCTCGATCCCGTCGACATCCACTTCGTTCAACTGCTCGATGAAACCCAGAATCGCGCTGAATTCCTGCGCCAGCGCCGGCAGGGCGTCATCCTCGACCTTGATCCGGGCGAGCTTCGCCACGCGGCGGGCGGTGTCTGTGTCGATGGCCATGCGAGCTCCGAAATCAGGTTGCGGGCGAGTTGGCCCCGCATTTACCCCGCACGCGCGTCCGCTACAACACCTGTCCGGGATCGTGCAGGCGACGCCTGGCGATCGGCCCTGCCCGCCGACCAGGGCAGATGTCGTGAATATCGCGGGACACGCCAGGTTTTTGCCCTAGAACCGGGATCAGCGGGGGCTGTCCATCCGGCCTCTTTTCGTTGAGGAGAAAACCATGAACATCATCTGGCTGGGCCACGCCAGCTTTCGGATCGAGATCGAGGACGCCGTCCTGCTGATCGACCCCTGGCTGGACGGCAATCCGTCCTTTCCGTCCGACCGCCGCGACGCCGCGCTGACGGGGGCCACCCACGTCGTGCTGACCCACGGCCACGGCGACCACGCAGCGAACGCCGGTGCCATCCTTCGTGACACCGGGGCCGTGCTGGTCGGCATTCCGGAACTTTGCGCCTTGCTGGGCGGAGACGGGGTCGAGACGGTCGAATTCAACAAGGGCGGCACCGTCGATCTGAACGGCGCACGGGTCACGATGGTCAATGCAGTGCATTCGTCGTCCATCGGCACCGAGAACGGTCCGCGCTATGCCGGGCACGAGGCCGGCTACATGATCGCGGGCGAAGGCCACACGATCTATCTCTCCGGCGACACGGACATCATGGCTGACATGGAGTGGATGGGCGATCTGCACAAACCCGACATCGGCATCCTGTGCGCCGGCGGCCACTACACGATGGACATGGCCCGCGCGGCCTATGCGGCCAAGCGCTATTTCGATTTTGCAACCGTGATCCCCTGTCACTACAAGACTTTCCCCGCTCTGGCGCAGGACGCGCAGGTGCTGATCGACGGGCTGCCGGGTGTGGACGTGCGGACGCCGGAGGTGATGGAAGCGGTGCACTTCTGAAGCGGCGATGTCGGCGGCGTCCTCAGCGGCGCTGCGCGAAGAAGTCCTTCAGCAGCGCTTCCGATGCGGTGGCATCGATGCCGTCGTAGACTTGTGGCACATGGTGGCACTGGGGATGCGCAAAAATGCGCGGCCCCTGTGACACGCCGCCCGACTTGGGGTCTGCGGCCCCATAATAAAGCCGCGCAATGCGGGCGTTCGATATGGCAGCGGCGCACATCGGGCAGGGTTCAAGCGTGACGTAAAGATCGCAACCGGTCAGCCGTTCCTGCCCCAAGGCCGCGCAAGCCGCCCGGATCGCGAGCATTTCCGCGTGCGCCGTCGGATCGTTCATCGCACGCGTGCGGTTGCCCGCCTGCGCCAGCACGCCTTGCGGTCCCACAATAACCGCACCGACCGGCACCTCGCCTCGCTCGCCAGCGGCGCGGGCCTCGTCCAAGGCGATCGTCATGTAGCTGCGGAATGTCATGGCCCCGTCATGCCCGGCCCGGCCCCGCTCTGGCAAGACCCCGCGAAAGCGGCTAAGCGGGTGGGATGACCGATACCCCTCCCGAAGGCGACCGAATCGCCAAAGTCCTGTCCCGCGCCGGCATCGCATCGCGCCGCGATGCGGAACGCATGATCGAAGAAGGCCGCGTGTCGGTGAATGGCAAGACCATCACCAGCCCCGCGCTGAACGTGACGGAGCGTGACCGCATCGTCGTGGACGGCAAGCTGGTGGGCCAGCCAGAGGCCGCGCGCCTGTGGCTGTATCACAAGCCTGCGGGCCTCGTGACCTCGGCCCGGGACGAAAAGGACCGCGAGACGGTGTTTGACGCGTTGCCCGAGGACATGCCGCGCGTGATGTCCGTGGGGCGGCTCGACATCAACTCCGAAGGGTTGCTGCTGCTGACCAACGACGGCGGCATCAAGCGGCGGCTGGAACTGCCGTCGACCGGCTGGCTGCGCCGCTACCGCGTGCGGATCAACGGGTCGGTGTCCGAGGCGCGGCTGGACGAACTGCGCAAGGGGATCACGGTCGAAGGCGTGAGATACCAGCCGATGATCGTGACCTTCGACCGCCAGCAGGGCGCGAACGCCTGGCTGACCATCAGCATCCGCGAAGGCAAGAACCGCGAGATCCGGCGCGCAATGGAGGCGGTGAACTCCACCGTGAACCGGCTGATCCGCGTCAGCTACGGCCCTTTCCAACTGGGCAAGCTGGAGGCGGGTGCCGTGGAAGAAGTGAAGGGTCGCGTGCTGCGCGAGCAGTTGGGCCTCGAGATTCCGGCCCCGCAAAAGGCGAAGGTGCGCAAGCCGCTGACCCGCGTCATGAAATCCGAGGGCGGAGGTCCCGATGGTGCCCGCAAGGCTGGCGCAAGGCCGGGCGCACCCCGGCGCACCTCGCGCTGACCGGCGCGATTTGCGCGAAAACCGCTCGCAAATGGCGACCTTCACCCTTACCTGATGCCTGACACGCAAAGACCGCGAGTGACCCTGCGATGGCAAGATTGATCCTGTTCGTGACGCTGGTGGCGGGGCTGGCCTTGGCCGCGGCAGCCGCTGTGGCGGCCCTGCGATCCTTTTCAGATACGGAGCCCTCGGGCGATACGCAGACCGGCCTGCCCGCCCCATTGCGGATGATCGCCTTCGTGTTCCTGTTTCTGCTGACGACCGGCGTCAGCACTGGCCTGCTGGGGGCAAGCTGATGGCGAAACCCTATGGCGGAAAATACAGCCCCGGTGCGACACCCGCAGGCGATGTGGCCCAGCGACCTGTCGTGGACCCGGTCGGTGCCCGCGCCAACCTGATGTGGGTGCCACCGGCGATCCTGCTGTTCACCTCGCTTGGGGCGGGGGCCGTGGGGCTGGCAACCGGACTGGCCGGGGCGGCGTCCATGGCACTGGGTGCATGGCTGCTGCGGGGTGGCCTGCGGGCAGAGGCCGCCTTCCGCGCCCGCGCCGTCGCACGTCGCCCGGTCGCTCCGCGCAAGATGCTGGCCGCTGGATTCACCGGCCTTGGCGTGGCCCTTGCGACCGTCGCCGGGGATGCCAGCGTGCTGGGCGCCGTGATCTACGGGGGGGTTGCCACCCTGGCCCATCTGGCGGCCTTCGGCCTCGATCCCCTGCGGGACAAGCGTCTGGCCGGCGTCGATACGTTCCAGCAGGACCGTGTCGCCCGCGTGGTCGAAGAGGCAGAGGCGCATCTGGCCGCCATGACTGCACAGGTTGCGGCCTTGAACGACCGCCCCTTGCAGACCCGCGTCGCGACGTTTCAGACGACCGCCCGCGTGATGATCCACACGGTCGAGGAAGACCCGCGCGACCTGACCTCGGCCCGCAAGTTTCTGGGCGTCTATCTGCAGGGGGCTGCCGACGCGACGACGAAATATGCCGATCTGACCCGTCGCAAGGCCAGTCCGCAGGCACGCACCGACTATCTTGCACTGCTGGACGACCTCGACCGGAACTTTACCGCCCGCACTGCGCGTTTGTTGGAAGACGACCGCAGTGATATGGAAATCGAAATCAAGGTGCTGCGCGACCGTCTGGCGCGTGAAGGCATCACAGACAGACAGGACTGATCATGCCCGACACGATCCGCGACCGCGCACAGGCGACCCTCACCGATGTCGAGCGGATGACCGCTGTGGTCCTGCCGGAGCCGCCGTCCGAGATGGTCACGCTCGAAACCGCCGACAGGCCGATGTCCGAGGCGATCACCCGTCGCATGAACGAGATCGACCTGACCGACACCAACTCCATCGTGACCTTCGGCACGGCGGCGCAGGCGGGACTGCAACAGATATCTCAGGACATGCTGTCGGGCGTGCGCAACAAGGACGTCGGTCCGGCGGGCGACAGCCTGCGCAGCATCGTCAGCACGATCCGGGGGTTTTCGGTCGCGGAACTCGATCCCAACGCCAAACGCGGATGGTTCGACAGGCTGCTGGGTCGGGCCACGCCGCTGTCTAAATTCGTCGCCAGGTACGAGGAGGTTCAGACCCAGATCGACCGGATCACGGACGACCTGCTGGGCCATGAGACGGCACTGATGAAGGATATCGAAAGCCTCGATCGGCTGTATACCAAGACGCTCGCCTTCTACGATGAACTCGGCCTTTACATCGTGGCAGGACAAGCGCGTCTGGCCCGCATCGATGCCGAGGAAATTCCCGCCAAGCAAGCCGAGGTCGCCGCGGCACCCGAAGCGGACAGCGTGATGGAAGCGCAGGAGTTGCGCGATCTGCGCACTGCGCGCGACGATCTGGAACGGCGCGTCCACGATCTGAAGCTGACGCGGCAAGTGACGATGCAGTCCCTGCCCTCGATCCGGCTGGTGCAGGAAAACGACAAGAGCCTCGTGACCAAGATCAATTCGACCCTCGTGAACACCGTGCCGCTGTGGGAGACGCAACTGGCACAGGCCGTCACGATCCAGCGGTCGGCGCAGGCCGCCGGCGCAGTGCGCGAAGCGAACGATCTGACCAACGACCTGTTGAAGGCGAACGCCCGGAATTTGCGGCAGGCCAATGCCACCATCCGCACCGAGATCGAACGTGGCGTCTTCGACATCGACGCCGTGAAGGCGGCAAATGCCGACCTGATCGCCACCATCGACGAAAGCCTTGCCATCGCGGACGAAGGCAAGCGCAAGCGCGCCAGCGCCGAGGCAGAGCTTGCGAAGATGGAACAGGACCTCAAGACGACACTGGCCGCCGCGACGTCCCGCGCAACCCCGGCAAAGGGTATCTAGTCATGGGCCAGCAGGCCGCGTTTCGCTTGTTCTCGGTTCTTGTCGGCCTCGCCGGCCTGTCGGCCTGCACCCCGCCTGCCGCTGTCGACAGCCCGATGGCGGCACCGCCCGCCGTTGTCCGCCCGGTCACACGCACCCCGCCCCCTGCCGCCGAACCCACGCCCCCGGTCAGCGCCGAAAGTGCCGCGCTGAAGATCTATTATCAGCGCCTGCAGAACGACCTGCTGACGCAGGGCTTGCTGCGGGCCGATGGGGGCGGGCCGGACACGCCGTTCACGGACACGATGCTGGCCCGGAACTTCGTTCGGATCGCCTTGTTCGACGAATACGTCAGTGACGGCGATTTCCTGCGGGCGCAGGCCACGGAATCGCGCCTGCGGCGGTGGGACCAGCCGGTCCGCATGGCGGTGGAATTCGGCCCCTCGGTCCCTGCGGCCAAACGGGTCCGCGACCGCGCCAGCGTTGCCGCCTTTGCCGGCCGCTTGTCGCGGGTGTCCGGGCTGCCGATCCGCATGACCGACAATGACGCGAACTACCACGTCCTGTTCCTGTCCGAAGACGACCGCGCCGGATACGAGCGTCGCCTGCGCGAACTCGTGCCCGGCATCACCGGCAGCAGCCTGCGCGCCATCATGAACCTGCCGCGCGATCAGCTTTGCATCGTCATCGCCTTTTCGGAAGGCAACAGCGCCAGCTATGCCAAGGCGGTCGCCGTGATCCGGGCCGAGCACCCTGACATGCTGACGCTGTCCTGCATCCACGAGGAACTGGCGCAGGGGCTTGGCCTGGCCAACGACAGCCCAGAGGCCCGCCCCTCGATCTTCAACGATGACGAGGAATTCGGCCTTCTGACGACCCACGACGAGCTTTTGCTGAAGATGCTGTATGATAAACGGTTCAGCACCGGCATGACCCCGGCGGAAGCAGCCCCCATCGCGCAGGAGATGGCGCGCGAACTGATCGGTGGCGCAAGCTGACTCCGACCGCCGGCGGACAGAAAAGCATTGCATGACGACCCGTCCGTTTGGCAGGATGACGCTAGGTCAAGAGGCGGGCTCTTGGACCGCGTCTCTGCCGGGCGTTCAGGCTGCACATTCAGAAAGGATACGATGATGTCGATGGGTCGAGTCTGGTTCATTCCCTGGGAACAAAGCAAGGCCGGAAACTTTCTGGCGGAAGCGTCGCAGGGGTTGTCGAACAGCCATCACAAGCGATCGGTTTCCGTCGTGTGCAAGGACACGCCTGGCAAGAAGCTTGCCGAACTCGGCTTCGGCACGAACGCGCGAATTCACGTGGCCGGTCACGGGTCCATCGGCGGTCAGACGCTGGGGGCCGACCACGGAACCGGTGCGAGCGACGTCACCATCCCCGAACTCGTGGCGCTGCTCGAGGCGCACGGGCTCAAGAAATATTACGTAGGCACCATCGTCTGCGATGTCTGCTACAGCGCGCTCGGCAGCCCTTGTTTCGCCAAGACCTTTGCGCGAGCACTCTATGATGCGGGTTACAAGGCCACCTGCACGATGGGCTACAAGGGTCCCTTGGGTGCCGCCTACGGCGACGAATTGGGCGGCAAGTTTTCGCACCGCGTCGTCGACCAGGAGGACGAGTCCGGAAACGTCATCGCCACCTTGAAATCCAAGAAGATGCAGGAGCGGTTCTGGGGCTTCAACTAGGCCGGCATTGCGAGGCGCCGCGTCCGGTGCGATGGTGCATCGGACGCGGCAACGCACCCTCACTCACGGCGGCAGATCATCATGGGCATCCTCGACTTCCTCTCCGGCCAGTTCATCGACGTCATCCAGTGGACGGACGACACGCGCGACACGATGGTCTGGCGGTTCGAACGCCACGGCCACGAGATCAAGTACGGTGCCAAGCTGACCGTGCGCGAAGGGCAAGCGGCCGTCTTTGTCCACGAAGGCCAGTTGGCCGACGTGTTTACTCCCGGCATGTACATGCTGGAAACCAACAACATGCCGATCATGACGTCCCTGCAACATTGGGACCATGGCTTTCAAAGCCCGTTCAAATCGGAAATCTACTTCATCAACACGACGCGGTTCACGGACCTCAAGTGGGGGACCAAGAACCCGATCATGCTGCGGGACCCGGAATTCGGGCCGATCCGGTTGCGCGCCTTCGGCACCTACGCGATCAAGGTCGGCGACCCGGCGGTCTTCATGCGCGAGATCGTGGGCACGGATGGAGAGTTCACGGCGGACGAGATCAGTTTTCAGATTCGCAACGTGATCGTGCAGGAATTCTCGCGCGCGATTGCGGCGTCGGGGATTCCGGCGCTGGACATGGCGGCGAACACCAAGGACCTCGGTGATCTTGTCGCCAAGGCGATCGACGGGACAATGACAGCCTACGGTCTTGATATCCCTGAGCTTTACATTGAAAATGTCAGTCTTCCGCCAGAGATCGAAAAGGCGCTGGACGCCCGGACGTCACGCGGGATCGCCGGCAATCTGAACGACCACATGAAATGGAAGGCGGCCGAGGCGATGGCCCAACCCGGCAGCGCGGCCGGTCAGGCGATGGGCATGGGCATGGGCGCGGGCCTTGGGATGCAGATGGGCAACATGATGCAGGGCGGCCCCTGGGGTCAGGCCCCGCAAGCCGCACCGGTCACCGCACCGCCGCCGCCGCCGCCCGCCGAACACGTCTGGCACATTGCCGTGGCGGGCGAGGTCTCCGGCCCATTTTCCAAGGCCGCGATGGGCCGTAAGGTCAGCGAAGGCGGCCTGTCGCGCGACAGCATGGTCTGGACCCAAGGCCAGGACGGCTGGAAGCGGGCGGTCGACACGGAACTGGCACAATTGTTCACCGTGATGCCACCGCCGCCGCCAGCCGGCTAGTCCTGCCTGACGACATCGTGGGGCCTTGCGGTTGCCCTTTTCAGATCCTGGTTCCGTTCTGATGAACGGCACAGTGCGGCGGGTGACGTGCCTGCCCGCCGCCCGATGGGCGCTGGCATCCGGCGCACCACATCGCTATCCGTTGAGCTGACCGACCTGATCAGCCCTGAGGCTCCGATGCCGACTGCCGCCGCCCCGACCGATCACCGCTTTCCCTGTGTCACCTGCGGGTCGGACCTGCGGTTCGATCCCGCCCGCGGTCAGCTGGTCTGCGATCACTGCGGCAATGCAGAGCCGGTCGGCAATGCGCCCGGTCCTTTCGCCGCCGTATCAGAGCTTGATCTGCGTCAGGCCCTGAACGCGACACTGCCTGCGACCGAGATCGAGGAAACGCGCGTCCAGTCTTGCCCCAACTGCGGCGCGCAATTCGAATTGCAGGGCGACACCCACGCAGCAGCGTGTCCGTTCTGTGCCACGCCGGTGGTCACCGGGACCGGAACGCACCGCCATATCAAGCCGCGCGGTCTGCTGCCCTTTGCGTTGGATCAGTCCCGCGCGCGGGACGCGATGACCGACTGGCTGGGCAGCCTCTGGTTTGCACCGAACGGTTTGACGGACTATGCCCGCAAGGGCCGCGCTATGGACGGCATCTATGTCCCCTACTGGACTTTCGATGCCCAGACGGAAAGCCAATACACCGGCCAGCGCGGCACCTATTACTACACGACCCATACCGTGATGCGGGACGGCAAGCGGCAGACTGTGCAGCAGCGCCACACCCGCTGGCGAGGGGCCGCGGGGCGCGTTGCGCGCTTCTTCGACGATGTGCTGGTGCTGGCGTCGCACAGCCTGCCCAAGCAATATACCGATGGCCTGGAACCCTGGGACCTGTCGGAACTGGAGCCCTATCAGCCGCAATATCTGGCCGGGTTCCGGGCCGAGGGGTATCAGGTCCAGCTCGAGGACGGCTTTGCCGAGGCGCGCGGTTACATGGACCGCATGATCCTGCGCGACGTGAAATTCGACATCGGCGGGGATGAACAGCGCGTGACCGACGTCCAGACGCAGATTTCCGCCGTGACGTTCAAGCATATCCTGCTGCCGATCTGGATGGCCGCCTACAAATACAACGGCCAGACCTACCGCTTTGTCGTGAATGGCCGGACCGGGCGGGTGCAGGGCGAGCGGCCCTGGTCGAAATGGAAGATCGCCTTCGCCGTCCTTGTCGGGCTGGTGATTGCGCTAACGGTCGGCTATTTCTACGCGATCAACCAGTAAAAGGGACCGGGGCGATGATCATCTGTTGTGGCGAGGCACTGATAGACATGCTGCCGCGGAAAACCCAAGCCGGCGAGGCGGCCTTTGCCCCCTATGCCGGCGGTGCCGTCTTCAACACGGCGGTCGCACTGGGGCGTCTGGGGACGCCGGTGCAGTTCTTTTCCGGCCTGTCGTCGGACCTGTTCGGGGACAAGTTGCGGGACGTCTTGACGGAAAGCCACGTCGACAGCAGCCCGGCGCATGTTTCGGATCGGCCCACGACGCTGGCTTTCGTGCGCCTGACGAACGGCCATGCCTCCTATGCTTTCTATGACGAGAACACGGCAGGCCGGATGCTGACAGAGGCCGATCTTCCGCCGATCACCGCGGATGCGCTGTTCTTTGGCGGCATCTCTCTGCCCGTCGAACCCTGCGGCGAGGCCTACAAGGCGCTGATCATGCGCGAGGCCCCGACGCGCCTGACGATGATCGACCCCAACATTCGCCCCGGTTTCATCCGTGACGAGGCCGCCTACCGCGCGCGCTTGAACGCGATGCTGGCCGTCGCCGACATCGTGAAGATTTCCGACGAGGATCTGCACTGGCTGACCGGTGACAGCGACGGTGCCATCCTGCTGGGCAATGCAGCGACCCAAGTGGTGCTGCTGACCAGGGGGGCCGAAGGCGTCACGGTCATCACGCGCCGCGGTCAGTTCGACGTCGCTGCCCAGCGGGCAGAGGTCGTGGATACCGTGGGCGCTGGCGATACCTTCAACGCGGGTTTCCTGACCGGACTGGACCGCGCCGGCCTGCTGACCAAGGCGGGTGTGGCGCAGGCAACCGACGATCAGTTGCGCGCCGCCGCCGCACTCGGCGCGCGGGCTGCCGCGATCACCGTATCCCGCGCCGGGGCCAACCCGCCGTGGAGCCGCGAGCTGTGACATGCGCGCCCTGATCCAGCGGGTCAGCCAGGCCTGCGTCGCCATCGACGGTGCCCAGGTCGGCGAGACCGGGCCGGGCCTGCTGATCCTGATCTGCGCCATGGCAGGCGACGGCCCCGATGCGCCCGCCAGGATGGCAGCGAAGATCGCGAAACTGCGCATCTTCAAGGACGATCAAGGCAAGATGAACCTGTCGCTGCTCGACACGCACCGCAGCGCCCTGATCGTGTCGCAGTTCACGCTGGCCGGTGACACCAGCCGGGGCAACCGCCCCGGATTCTCCAGCGCAGCGCCACCTGACGACGGCCGCGCGGCCTATGAGGCATTCGTGGCCGAAGTCGAAAAGCTGGGCATCACCACCGCGACCGGACAGTTCGGAGCCGACATGGCGGTCACGCTGACCAACGACGGCCCGGTGACGCTCTGGCTCGAGGTCTAGCATTGCAAGCCGCCTGCCGAATTGGCAAGGTAAGCTGACCAATTCAGACAGGTGCGCCCCATGCCGGTGATCACGACCATTGACGACCTCAGACGGATGCACCGCCGCCGCGCACCTAAGATGTTCTTTGACTACTGCGAAAGCGGCAGTTGGACCGAACAGACCTTTCGCGAGAATACGTCCGATTTCGACAAGCTGCGCCTGCGTCAGCGGATCGCGGTGGACATGTCGAACCGCACCCTGCGCAGCACCATGATCGGACAGGACGTGACGATCCCCGTGGCGCTGGCCCCCGTCGGCATGACGGGCATGCAGTCCGCGGATGGAGAGATCAAGGCCGCCCGCGCCGCCCGCGATTTCGGCGTGCCCTACACGTTGTCCACCATGTCCATCTGCTCGATCGAAGATGTCGCCAAGGCAACGAAAGCGCCCTTCTGGTTTCAGCTTTACGTCATGCGCGACGCGGACTTCGTCGACAACATCATCCGGCGCGCAAAGAACGCGGGTTGCGATGCACTTGTCCTGACGCTTGACCTGCAACTGCTAGGCCAGCGGCACAAGGACCTGCGGAACGGTCTGTCCGCGCCGCCGAAACTGACGCCAAGGACCATCCTGAACCTCGCGACGAAATGGTCATGGGGGCTGGAGATGTTGCAGACGAAGAACCGCAGTTTCGGCAATATCGTCGGCCACGCGAAATCCGCCTCGGACATGACCTCCCTGTCCGCCTGGACCGCCGAACAGTTCGAGCCGAAACTCGACTGGGACATGATCGCACGACTCAAGGAAAAATGGGGCGGCAAGCTGATCCTGAAAGGCATCCTCGATGTCGAGGATGCGCAGAAGGCCGCCGATCTGGGCTGCGACGCCATCGTGGTGTCCAACCACGGCGGGCGCCAGCTTGACGGTGCCCTGTCCGCGATCCGCATGCTGCCCGCCATAGTGGCCGCCGTGGGCGACCGGGTCGAGGTGCTGATGGATTCGGGCATCCGGTCGGGTCAGGACATCCTCAAGGCGCGCGCGCTGGGGGCGCACGGCGTCATGATCGGCCGCGCCTATATCTACGGCCTTGGTGCCATGGGTCAGAAGGGCGTGACAAAGGCGCTGGAGATTCTGCAAAAGGAATTGGACCTGACGATGGCACTCTGCGGCAAGCGCGACATCGCGGATGTGAACCGCGATATCCTGCTGGTGCCCAAGGACTTCGAAGGCGAATGGGTCTGACCTTTCCCTTTCATCCTGCCAGATAAATACCCGCCGGAGGCTTTGACGCCGCCACCTATCCGCCCCTTGCGGCGGCGGCCCCACCCGTCATAGTCGGGCCGGCAGGAGGACCCCGATGCAAGAGACAGCACGCGCCGCAATCACCGACGACGACCTTTTTGCGCTGCGCTGGGATCGGGGCCGACGCGACCTGACGGGGCCGATCCGCAGGCTTTACGGCGAGTCCATCGACGCCAACGCCTTTCTTGACCGGCTCAAGTTGCTGCTGCAATGGCACTGGCGCGAACGCCCCGCCGACCTGCGCCTGCTGGACCTGACGCGCGATCTGAACCCCGACTGGTTCCTGTCGGAAAAGATGGTCGCCTACGTCTTCTACATCGACAAGTTTGCCGGGCGGCTGGCGAACCTGCCCGCCCATATCCCCTATCTTCAGGACCTTGGCGTCACCTACGCCCACATGATGCCCTGCCTGAAACCACGTCCCGGCGCGAACGACGGCGGCTATGCGGTGATGGACTACCGCGAAATCGACCCCGCCCTTGGCAAAATGGCGGATTTTCAGCAGGCTACGCTGAAATTCCGCGCGGCCGGCATCAGCCCTGTCATCGACATGGTGTTGAACCACACGGCCAAGGAACACGACTGGGCGGTGCGCGCCCGCGCAGGCGACCCGTTCTATCAGGCGTTCTACCGCATGTTCGACGACGACACGTTGCCACGGGCCTATGAGGAAACGCTGGTCGAAATCTTTCCCGCGCATGCCCCGGGCAACTTCACCTTCTACCCCGACATGGGGAAATGGGTCTGGACGACCTTCAACGAATACCAGTGGGACCTGAACTGGGAAAACCCGGAGGTTTTCCTCGCCGTCCTCGACACCATCCTGTTTCTCGCCAACAAGGGCGTCGAGGTGTTCCGCCTCGATGCCGTGGCCTTCATGTGGAAACGGATGGGCACGGGCTGCCAGAACCTGCCCGAAGTCCACGATCTTCTTCAACTGCTGACCCAGTCCACCCGCATCGCTGCCCCTGCGGTGATCCACAAGGCAGAGGCGATCGTCGGGCCCTCCGACCTCGTTCCCTACCTCGGCACCGACACGCACGCGGGAAAGGTAAGCCAACTGGCATACCATAACAACCTGATGGTGCAGTACTGGTCGTCGCTGGCGTCGGGCGACACGCGGTTGATGACCCATGTGATGAAAACCCACTTCCCCGAGTCTTTCCGCCGCGCATCCTTTGCACCCTATATCCGCTGCCACGACGACATTGGCTGGGCGATCACGCCAGAGGATACCGTCCACATCCCGCACATGGACGCGAAGGCGCACCGCGATTACTTGTCCGATTTCTACAACGGCAGTCATCCGACCAGCTGGGCGCGGGGCGCTGATTTTCAGGTGAACGCGGAAACCGGCGACCGGCGCACCAACGGCACATTTGCAAGCCTCGCGGGGCTGGAGGCGGCGGTAGAGGCCGACGACCCCGCACTGATCGAGGCGGCAATTGCCCGCATCCGGCTGGGACACGCGTTGATCGCGGCCTATGGCGGCATCCCCCTGATCTATATGGGGGACGAGATCGGCATGACAAACGACCATTCGTATCTGAATGATCCTGGGTTGGCCGACGACGGTCGCTGGATGCAGCGCCCGGCAATGGACTGGACGGCGGCCCAGGCCAGGACCGGCCCCGCCGCCCGCATCCGGGCCGACCTCAAGCATATTCTCGCGACTCGCAAGGCGACACCGCAACTGGCGGGCGACGTGCCGACACGGGTGATCGTCACGGGACACCGCGCGCTGTTCGTCTGGCAGCGCCTTGGCGACGATCGCTCCGTGACCTGCATCGCCAATTTCACTGGCCAGCCGCAGCTTTTCCGGGTGGCGGATGCGGACATCCTGCCTGACATCGACCTGCTGACAGGCCATGCGCCAGAAATTGCGCAGGGTCTCATGACCGTCGCGCCCTACGCCTGCCTCTGGCTGCGCTAGCGTTCCTGCGCCCCCTTGCCCGCAATGATCCTGGCGCGGCCCTTCACGATCCTGGCCATCCGGGTTGCGCTAACCTTTGTGCCTTCCAGATGCAGCACCCATGACCGCTGACGGCCGGGCGTCAGCCACGCAAAGGCTTCGGCCAGATCGGGGTCGCCGTCGAGGGCCGCGACCAGTTCGTCCGGCAGTTCGAATGTCGCCTCAGTTCTCGGCGGCTTCGTCCCGGCGTCCGCGTGGCGCATCAACTGTCCCAGATAGTCCCGGATGACAGGCTCCAACGCCAGCACACGGGCCGTGTCGGTGAACCGCAGCGATCCGGCCGTCTGGCTGTTGGCACCCTGCTTCTCCAGCAGACCCGCGGTGTCCGTCACCAGCCCGGGATTCATGAAGTTCAGGCGGAAGTCGTCGCGAAGCGCCCCGATCAGCGCGATGTTGCGCCCCGCATGCACATAGCAGGGATGCGCCCATTTGACCTCCTCCTTCAGCCCCATGTCGCGGCAGATGCGACGCAACTGGTTCAGTCCGTCTATCCAGCGGCGGGTCGAACAGTCGGGCGTCGCGAAGCGGTCGCAGCGCCCGCAGCCCAGGGTAAAATAATCCTCGATGTCCGTGATCATCATGGCGGGTCCCCTTGTCCCAACATACACAAGCATGCAGGCATGCAAAAGCACCCTGACAGCGCTTTCTCCCCTTTCAAAACCCACACACAGGCCCTATAGGGGCGACTTCATCGGGCCGCACACCCTTGGAGGGCGGTCCCACTACAATCGGAGAATACCAATGGCTGACAAGATCCCTGATCTGCACGCCGAGGTTCGCGCGGGGACAGGCAAGGGGGCCGCCCGCACAGCTCGTCGTAACGGAATGGTCCCTGGCGTGGTTTATGGTGGCGGTGTCGATCCGCTGGCTCTCAACCTCGACTTCAACAAGCTGCTGACGCGCCTGCGCAAGGGCCGCTTCATGTCCACGCTCTTCAACCTCAAGGTCGAAGGTCATGACGACGTCCGCGTGATCTGCCGTGGCGTCCAGCGCCACGTCGTCAAGGATCTTCCGGTGCACGTCGACCTGATGCGCCTGAAGCGCACGAGCCGCGTCGACATCTTCATTCCTGTCGAATTCATCAACGAGGAAGAGTGCAAGGCGCTGAAATCGGGCGGCGGCACGCTGACCGTGGTGCGCAACGAGGTCGAGATGAACGTGCTGGCCGGTGACATCCCCGACCACATCACCGTCGATCTGACAGGCCGCAAGATGGGCGACGTCATCCACTTCAGCGACATCGTGCTGCCGGGCGACATCAAGCCGGTCATCAGCGACCGCGACTTCGTCATCGCCAACATCGCGGCGCCGAAGACCCTGACGGCCGACGACGAGGACGACGTCGCAGCCGACGAGGTCCCGACGACCGAGATGGATTCGCCGGCTGACGCCGAATAGAATTGATGGAACGGGGCCCTGCGGGGCCCCTTTTCACATGCGACGCCCTTTCCGCGGGGCTGCGCGCGGGCTAGTGTCATTGCCATGAAACTCATCGTTGGCCTTGGCAATCCCGGCGCGCAATATGCGGGCCACCGTCACAACATCGGCTTCATGGCGCTGGACCGGATCGCAGGCGATCACGGGGCCGGCCCCTGGCGCGCCAAGTTCAATGGCGAGGTGGCGGAAGGTCGGTTCGGCAGCGACAAGGTTTTGCTGCTGAAACCTACCACCTTCATGAACGACTCCGGGCGTGCGGTGCAGGCCGCCTGCGCTTTTCACAAGATCGCCCCTGCCGATGTCATCGTTTTCCACGACGAGATCGACCTCGCCCCCGGCAAGGTCCGGTTGAAGACGGGCGGTGGCCATGCGGGCCACAACGGCCTGCGGTCGATTCACGCCCACATCGGCCCCGATTACGACCGCGTACGCCTTGGCGTCGGGCATCCGGGGCACAAGGACCGTGTGCCGGGTTATGTGCTGCACGAATTCGCCAAGGCCGATCAGGACTGGCTCGACGATGAACTGCGCGGCATATCCGACGGGATCGCAGCCTTGGTGGCGGGCCAAGGCGACAAGTTCCTGAACGCCATCGCCCTGCGCACTGCCCCGGCCCGATCCTCGGCGACGAAGACCGACAAGCCGGCTTCGGCCACCCCTGCCCCTGCCCCGGACCACGTCGCGGTGGACAAGCGAAGCCCGTTCGAACGGCTCAAGGACCGATTTCGGTGACACCAGAGGTCATCGCCGCTGCCTTTGCCGCTCAGGCCGTTCACTGCGCCAACCTCGAATCGCCATTCATGGCACGCCTTTGCACACTGCTTGCCACCCGTGACTGGCCTGCTGGCCGCATCCGCGATCGCATTTTTGCGTGGCCCGGCAATCCGTCGCATCGCGCCGATGCCGTGCCGCTGCGCCTGTGCGGTGCCTTGCATGCGCTGCGCCTGCAAGGCGATCCCGCCCTGATGCTGACCTATCCCCCGCATGAGGTCAGCGACGACGATCTGTGGCAGGCCGTCGGTGCCGCGCTGACCGACCATGCCGGCGCGATCGACCGCTTCATCGACAGCCCGCCGCAGACGAACGAGGTTCGCCGCGCTGGCGGCCTGATCGCGGCGGCCCATTGGCTGCACGCCCGCCATCCCTTGCCGTTCCGCCTGACCGAACTGGGGGCCAGCGGCGGGCTGAACCTGATGTTCGACTATTTCGCGCTGGCGCTTCCGGGCCGAACGCTTAACCCAGCCGAACCTGTCTTGGCATTGCAGCCAGACTGGACGGGTGCCGTGCCGCCTTACACCCCGCCGAAGATCGTCGACCGCATGGGCGTCGATCTGAACCCGCTCGATCCTGCAGACCCGCACGACGCCCTGCGCCTCCAAGCCTACCTTTGGGCGGATCAACCGCACCGACTGGACCTGACCCGTGCGGCGATGACCGTGGCCACCGCCCCGGTGATCCGGGCCGACGCCATCGACGGGCTGACGCCGCGGCTAATTCACGTGCCGGGGCAGCTCCACCTGATCTACCACACCATCGCCTGGCAATATTTTCCCGCCGACCGTCAGGCGCAGGGCCGCGCCCGGATCGAGGAAGCCGGTGCAGTCGCAACACCTGACACGCCGCTGGCGTGGCTTGGGATGGAGGCGGATGGCACCGACGCCCCCGGCGCGGCGCTGACCCTGCGGCTGTGGCCCGGCGACGTGACGGTGCAACTGGCCCGGATGGATTTCCACGGACGCTGGATCGACTGGATCGTGACCGACTGACCCTTTCGCAGACCGCCGGTGCGCGCTAGGATGCGGCATGGAAAAAGACCCGTTATTCAATGTCCTTGGTAGCGCGCTGCAACCCTGTTCGGCCGAGCCGGTGACCGGATTCTTTCGGAACGGAGCCTGCGACACCTGCGCCGCCGACCAAGGCAGCCACACCGTCTGCGCGGTCATGACGGCAGAGTTCCTCGCCTTTTCGAAATACGTGGGCAACGACCTGTCCACACCCCGCCCGGAATTCCAGTTCCCCGGACTGAAACCGGGCGACGGCTGGTGTCTGTGCGCCAGCCGCTTCTTGCAGGCCCACGACGAAGGGTGCGCGCCGGACGTCGACCTGCACGCCACCCATGTCCGCGCGCTGGAGATCGTGCCGATCGACATCCTGCGGCAATACGCGGTGGCCCTGTGATCCGGTCCGCAGTCCTGCTCTTGCTGATACCGTCAGCCACCAGCGCACAGGCGACGCTGCGTGCCGCCGACGTCGCTCGGCTGGAGAGCCACGACGCGGCCGTTGGGGCTGCCCTGTTGCAGGCCTTTGCCGGCGGGGCCCGCGGTGACCTCGATCTGCTTCAGGAGGTTCTGGCAGGCACCGCCACATCGCCGCTGGCCACCGCCCTGCCCGGTGACTGGTCCTGCCGCACGTTAAAGGCTGGCGGCGACCTGAACCCGCTTGTGGCCTATGCGCCCTTCGACTGCGTGATCGCCGCCGACGGGGCCGGTTTCACGTTTGAAAAGACCAGCGGATCGCAACGATTGACGGGCCGGATCGACCTGATCGACGGCCGGATGATCCTGACCGGCACCGGTTACGTCGCCGATACGCCACCCGTCCCCTACGCGGATCTGCCCGCCGAAAACCTCAGCGACGGCACGATCTGGCCCGTTGTCGGGACCGTCGCGCAGCCGGACCCGGACCGCATCCGCATCCTGATGCCGCAACCGGTGCTGGAATCCGACCTCGATATCCTCGATCTGCGCCGCAAGGGACCGCCTCAGACCGAGGCAGCGGAAGACGAGACCTCGGCGGCCGCACCGGCTGACTGATCCGCATCGGGCATGACCATCAGATCATCAAGGAACAGGCTCAGAAGCTGGCCCCGTCCGCTGACGCCTGCCTTGCGGTAGATCGCGTTGCTTTGCGCCTTGACGGTGCCTTCACTGACACCGCGCAGCGCCGCAATCTCGGCCCCGCTCAGGCCCTTGATCGCAAACAGCGCCACATCGCGTTCGGCCGGGGTCAGGCGCCAGACCTCGAACCGGGTTTCCAGCACGTCCATGAACGCGCCGGAGGCGCGTTGAAGCTGCGCCTCGATCCGGGCGGATCGCGCCAATGTCCGGCGCAGCACGACAACACCCAGAACAACACCCAGCAGCAGGCCAAAGGCTGCGCCGAGTTCGATGAATTCGCTGACCTGCCAGTTGATCGGCATCAGCCCCAGGATCGAAGACAGGATATTCGCAACGAAGAAGAAGGTGCACAGCATCTGAACGACGAGAATGGCGGCTACGGCCCCGCTCTTGCGATCAAGTCGACCGGGCCGGCGCATCAATCGTCGTCTCCGCCGTCGTCGCTATCGCGCCCTGAATTGTCATCCGTGTCATCATCCCGGTCATCGCCGTCATCGTCCCGGTCGTCGCTGTCATCGTCCCGGTCGTCACCGTCGTCGGCCCGGTCATCCCCGCCACCGGACGAGAAAGAGCCGCGGCCGCTGTTGTCATCAGCACCGTCACGATCATCATTGGCCTGCGATATCCGGACCCTTGGCCTCGAACCGTCGTCGTCATCGCGGTCCTGCCAGTAATCGCGCAGAATCTCACCCGTTGACGGATTGAACACCAGTTCGCGTTCAAGCGTCGGGCTGCGCGCTTCGATCTTGACCCGCCCCAGCAGCGTTCGACTGACCTCGATTCGGGTGAAGCCCTGCGCAGTCAGTTGCGTCATGATCTGATCCTGCACGGATTGCGCCTGCGCCGCAGCGGGCGCAAGCAGCAACAGGACGATCAACAGATATTTCATGAACGGCGACCCTTTGATCAGGAAATCCCCCACCTTGCGATGGGGGCTGGTGGCTGCAGGAGAATCCTACAGCATCGTGGGCGTCAGGTCATCAGTCGTCATCGGACGACGATGAACCGTCGCGGCGACCGCTGCGATCATCGTCGTCGTTGTCGTCGTTGTCGTCATCATCATGGTCATCGTCATCATGGTCATCGTCATCACCGTCATCGTCGCGATCGTCGTCACGGTCATCGTCGCGATCGTCGTCACGGTCATCGTCAGAATCGTCGTCACGGTCATCATCATCATCATCATAGGAATCGTCAGAGCGGTCGTCGTCGCTGCGGTCGGACAGAAAGACGCCGGGACGGGTGTCGTCGCCCGCGCGGATCGCATTGACCTCGCGCTTCAGGATCGCGCCGGTCGCGGCATCGTAGATGACTTCCAGCTCGCGGCCGTCGCGCTGCGCTTCGACCTTGACCGTATCGGCGAAGGTCTTCACCTCGATCCGGGAATAACCTTCTGCCGTCAACTGGCTGACGGCCTGATCGGCGATGGACTGGGCGTGACCGGCCGCTGCAATGGTGGCAAGGACGGCGGCGCTGACAAAGATGTTACGGATGGACATGGGGTGTGCTCCCTGAAATGCAGACACCGCATCGTGCGGCGGCCTGACACCGAATGAGCCTCATTCTCCGGTGCTGCACCATTGACCGTAAGGTGCACAAGCAGCCTCTTCACCCATCGAAAGAGGCTGCTCAACCAAAGTTTAGATCTTCATATCGAAGCCGAGGTGCTTGGCGACGGTAAAGATGTCCTTGTCGCCTCGCCCGCACATGTTCATCACCAGCAGGTGATCCTTGGGCAGCGTCGGCGCGATCTTCATGACATGGGCCAGCGCATGAGAGGGTTCCAGCGCGGGAATGATCCCCTCCAGCGCGCAGGACAACTGGAACGCCTCCAGCGCCTCTGCGTCGGTGATCGAGACATACTGTGCCCGCCCGATATCATGAAGCCACGCATGTTCCGGGCCAATGCCGGGATAATCAAGGCCGGCACTGATGCTGAACCCTTCCAGGATCTGCCCGTCGTCGTCCTGCAGCAGATAGGTGCGGTTGCCGTGCAGCACGCCGGGACGGCCGCCGGTCAGCGACGCGCAATGCTCCATCTTGGCGTTGACGCCCTTGCCGCCCGCCTCGACCCCGATGATGTTCACGTCCTTGTCGTCAAGGAAGGGATAGAACAGCCCCATCGCGTTCGACCCACCACCGATGGCAGCGATCAGCGTGTCGGGCAAACGACCTTCGGCCGCCTGCATCTGTTCGCGGGCTTCCTTGCCGATGATCGATTGGAAATCACGGACCATTGCGGGATAGGGGTGCGGCCCGGCGACCGTGCCGATGCAATAAAAGGTATCGCGCACGTTCGTCACCCAGTCGCGCAGCGCGTCGTTCATCGCGTCCTTCAACGTGCCACGGCCGGACACGACGGGAATCACTTCTGCCCCCAGCAGGCGCATCCGAAAGACGTTAGGGGCCTGGCGTTCGACGTCGTGCGCGCCCATGTAGACGACGCATTTCAGGCCGAATTTGGCACAGACCGTCGCCGTCGCAACGCCATGCTGACCCGCGCCGGTTTCAGCGATGATCCGCGTCTTGCCCATGCGGCGCGCCAGGATGATCTGTCCCAGGACGTTGTTGATCTTGTGCGCGCCGGTGTGGTTCAGCTCGTCTCGCTTCATGTAGACCTTGGCACCGCCCAGATGGTCGGTTAGCCGTTCGGCAAAGTAAAGCGGGCTGGGGCGGCCGACGTAATGGGTCCACAGATCATGCATTTCCGCCCAGAAACTGTCGTCGGTCTTGGCCTTCTCGTATTCCTCGTCAAGCGAGAGGATGAGCGGCATCAGCGTCTCGGACACGAATCGCCCGCCGTAGTTGCCAAATCGGCCCTTCTCGTCGGGCCCGTTCATGAAGCTGTTGAAAAGATCGTCAGGCATGGCCCGTCTCCCGTGAAAGCATTCGTTCAGCACTAAACCCGCAGGCCACCCTGGTAAAGACGGCAGCACGCCGCGGGGTCAGGTCCCGCGGACCGCCGCGCAGAAATCGCGGATCATGTCCGGGTCCTTTTCGCCGGGATCGCGTTCGACCCCGGACGACACATCGACCTGCCGTGCGCCGGTCAGGCGGATCGCTTCGGCCACGTTCGACGGTCGCAGACCGCCTGCCAACATCCAGGGCACGGACCATTGCCGCCCCTCCAGCAGGCGCCAGTCGAAGGACAGGCCGTTTCCGCCGGGCAGGTCAGCATGCTTCGGGGGCTTGGCATCGACCAGCACTTCCTCGCAGACCGCCATGTAAGGGTCCAGCTGTGCGAGGTCGGACGCATCCGCGATCCCGATCGCCTTCATCACCGGCACGCCGAATTGGGCGCGGATGTCGGCGACGCGCGCGGGCGTCTCGGTGCCGTGCAACTGGAGCAGATCGACCGGCACCCGCGAGACGAGTGCCGACAAATCTTCGTCCGTCGCATCGACCGTCAGCGCGACCTTGCGGACGCCGACCGGAACGGTCAGCGCGAGGGCGGCGGCTTCGTCCAGTGTCAGGTGGCGCGGCGACTTCGCAAAGAATACCAGCCCGATGTCGTCTGCCCCGCAGGCAACGGCGGCAGCGACGTCCTGCGGCGTGCGCAGGCCGCAAATCTTGATGCGCGTCCGCAAGGGTCAGGCCAGCTTGCGTTTCGGAGCGTCCAGCAACGCCAGCACGTCGTCGCCCTTTTCCGGGCTGGCATGCACGGCGCGCAACTGGGCGACCTCTGCCCGCAGCCGGGCGATTTCGCGCGCGCGGGCACGGGCCTCCACCCGTTCGGGATATTCGCGGAGCCATTCCCAGATCAGACCCAGCAGCAGACCGGCCCCCACGGCAATGAAGATCACGATGAACAGTGGCAGAGTCACTTCAGGAGAGATGTTGAACAGGTTCGCAAAGGCCGTCGGCATTGCCTGCAACGTCGTCGCGTCCCTGTTGGCCAACCCGACCAGCACGAGAAGGACCGCCACGACGGCCCAAAAGACGAATTTCAGGGTTTTCATGCGGATGCGGTCCTTGCTTTTGGGTCCAAAGGCAGTCGCCTCAGGCGCCGTTCAACCGGTCGCGCAGCAGCTTGCCTGTCTTGAAGAATGGCACGTGTTTCTCTTCGACATCAACCGCTTCACCCGTGCGCGGGTTCCGTCCGGTGCGTCCATCCCGTTTTTTCACGGAAAACGCGCCAAAGCCACGCAATTCGACCCGGTCACCGCGCACCAGAGCGCCCGTGATTTCATCGAATATGGTCGCTACGATACGCTCGACATCGCGTTGGAACAGATGAGGGTTCTCTTCGGCGATCTTCTGGATCAGTTCGGATCGAATCATCGATGTCCTCGCGGGTTCGGGCAGCAGCCTGCAGATCGGCCAGTCCGTTGACTATAGGCCGGAATTTCCGCCCACGAAATAGGTCGCGGTGCCGTGAGCGGTCGAAAGTTGTCGCAGCAGTTGTAACGTTCATCGCGAACACACCACATCTAGTAAGCTGTTGATCTCGCCGCCACAAACGTCGCGGACACGAGACCAGTGCCGCTCACCTGATTCGCTGTCGAGACATGAAAAGACCCCGCCGGTTCGCACCGGCGGGGTCTAAATCGTTTCAATCTGTCAGTAACGGCAATCCGAGCTTAGTTGTCGCCCTTCAGCGCCGCGCCAAGGATATCGCCGAGCGATGCACCGGAGTCCGAGGAGCCGTATTGGTCGATGGCTTCCTTTTCTTCCGCGATTTCGCGCGCCTTGATCGACAGGCCCAGCTTGCGGGTCTTGGAGTCGATGTTGGTCACGCGCACGTCGACCTTATCGCCCACGCCGAAACGCTCGGGGCGCTGTTCGGCACGGTCGCGGGACAGGTCGGACCGACGGATGAAGGACTTCATGCCCTCATATTCGACCTCGATGCCGCCGTCTTCGATCTTGGTCACCTCGACGGTGATGATCGAACCGCGCTTCACGCCGCCGATGGCGTCGGCAAAGGGATCACCGTCCATCGCCTTGATCGAGAGCGAGATGCGCTCCTTCTCGACGTCGACCTCGGAGACCTTGGCCTTGACCATGTCGCCCTTGCGGAAGTCGCCGATGACATCCTCGCCACGGCCATCCCAGGTCAGGTCGGACAGGTGGACCATGCCGTCGATGTCGCCGGGCAAGCCGATGAACAGACCGAATTCGGTGATGTTCTTGACTTCGCCTTCGACTTCGGTGCCCTCGGGGTGCGTTTCGGCGAACACTTCCCACGGGTTGCGCTGCGTCTGCTTGAGGCCGAGCGACACGCGACGCTTCGCGGAGTCGATCTCCAGCACCATCACTTCGACTTCCTGAGAGGTCGAGACGATCTTGCCGGGGTGGACGTTCTTCTTGGTCCAGGACATCTCTGACACGTGGACCAGACCTTCGACGCCCGGTTCCAGTTCCACGAATGCGCCGTAGTCCGTGATGTTGGTCACGCGGCCCGTGTGGGTGGATTCCATCGTGTATTTCTGTTCCACGGCATCCCACGGATCGGCCTGCAGCTGCTTCATGCCAAGGCTGATGCGGTGGGTTTCCTTGTTGATCTTGATGACCTGCACCTTGATCGTCTCGCCGATCGACAGGATCTCGGACGGGTGGTTGACCCGGCGCCAGGCCATGTCGGTGACGTGCAGCAGGCCGTCAACGCCGCCCAGATCGACGAACGCACCGTATTCGGTGATGTTCTTGACCACGCCGTCGACTTCCTGACCTTCGGTCAGGTTGCCGATGACTTCGGCACGTTGTTCGGCACGGGATTCTTCAAGGATCGCACGGCGCGACACGACGATGTTGCCCCGGCGGCGGTCCATCTTGAGGATCTGGAACGGCTGCTTCAGACCCATCAGCGGGCCGGCATCGCGCACGGGGCGCACATCGACCTGTGAGCCGGGCAGGAACGCGACTGCGCCACCCAGATCGACGGTGAAACCACCCTTCACACGGCCAAAGATCGCGCCATCGACACGCTCTTCATCAGCATAGGCTTTTTCCAGACGGTCCCACGCTTCTTCGCGGCGGGCCATTTCACGGGAAATTACGGCTTCGCCACGGGCGTTTTCCACCTGACGCAGGAACACTTCGACTTCGTCGCCAACCTTGATGTTGGGTTCTTCGCCGGGTTCTGCAAATTCCTTGAGGTCGATGCGGCCTTCCATCTTGTAGCCGACGTCGATGATGGCCTGACCGGCTTCGATCGCGATGACCTTGCCCTTGACGACCGAGCCCTCTGCGGGCGTATCGATTTCGAAGCTTTCGTTCAGAAGGGCTTCGAATTCTTCCATGCTTGTGTTGCTTGCCATGTGGCGCTGATTTCCTAATCTTGCGTTTTATACGGGCCGTGCGGTTGTCTCCGCCGGTCTTTGGATTGCGGTTTGGCATCAGCCACGAGGCGGACATAAAACAACAGGGCCGGTTCAGAACCGACCCTGCTCGAGTCTCATGCCCGCACCTGTCTCGGTGCTTCAGCCCGCGTCATATACCGCGCGCGCGCGACAATCGCAAGACCCGGACAGAGGGCAGTGCAGCCGACCCGACCGAAAGCCGGTTCAGGTCACGCCCCACTCTTTGCGCGTCCACCAGCCAGTCGCCATGTTTCGCGCGCGCCAGGGCAGGTGCTGTCGGTCGATTTCAGGCCCTTCTCGTAGGCCATGGGTTATGTCCACCCTATGCGTCATTGCGCGCTGCACTTGCCGGAACGCTCGACTCCTGCGTTTTTGGATCAGCAGGGGCGGGCTACGCCATGTCGGACAAACCGCTTTTGCGGATTGGCGGGCTTCGATTGCGCAGTCCCGCCCAGCGTGCACTGTTCCGGGTGCGGCGCAGCGAGGTCCGCCGCAAACGACCCGGATGGCGCGACACCGCGGGGGCCTGCCCCGCACGCCCGGGGTATTTCCGTCCAGACGAAGGGACGAGGCAGAGTGCGGACTAACCGCGTCGCGCGTCGACAATCGTCAAGGCGCGGGACAACGCCTGTGCTGCCGTCAGGTCCGAGGTGTCGATGACGGTCGCATCCGTCGCGGCCCTCAGCGGTGCCTCGGCCCGGCCTGTGTCACGGGCATCGCGGGCGACGACCTCGGCGAGGATGGCATCGCGATCGGCGGCAACACCTTTGTCGGCCAGCTCGAGATAGCGGCGTTCGGCGCGCGTCTCGGCGCTGGCCGTGACGAACAGTTTCACATCGGCCTGCGGGCAGATCACCGTGCCGATGTCGCGTCCGTCCAGCACCGCACCGCCATCGCGGCGCGCGAAGTGCCGCTGAAATGCGACCAGCGCCGCGCGCACGTCAGGGATCACGGCAACCCGGCTGGCGGCCTCGGCGACGACCTGCGTGCGCAGGTCGGCATTGTCGAGGGCTGACGGGTCGAGCGCCTGCGCGACGGCGACGGCCTCGCCCCCCGCCAGCACGCCGGCACCCACCGCGCGGTAAAGCAGCCCTGTATCAAGGTAGGCGAAGCCGTAGTGCGCGGCCAGCGCACGGGCGAGCGTCCCCTTGCCCGCGGCCGCCGGCCCGTCGATGGCGATGGTAAAGATCATGCGGCGTCACGTGTGATCGCGGCACCCAGTCGGTCCATCAGCGGACCGAAGATCGGGAAGGACGTGGTGATCGGACTGCAATCATCGACACGCATCGGTGCCTGCGTGGCCATGCCCATGACCATGAACGCCATGGCGATCCGGTGGTCCAGACGGCTTTCCACCGTGGCCCCACCCGGCACATGGCCCGCACCCCGTCCGGTCACGCGCCACCAATCCTCACCCTCGTCCACGGTCACGCCGGCGGCGCGCAGGCCCTTGGCCATCGCGTCGATCCTGTCGCTTTCCTTGACACGCAGTTCCTTGACGCCCTGCATGTCGGTCACACCTGTGGCAAAAGCCGCGACGACCGACAACACCGGGTATTCGTCGATCATGCTCGCCGCGCGCGCAGGCGGGACGCTGACGCCGCGCATGGCGGGCGAATAGCGGGCGCGCAGATCGGCGACGGGTTCGCCGCCCTCCTGGCGCTCATTCTCATAGGTCAGGTCAGCCCCCATCTCGCGCAGCGTTGTGAACAGGCCCGCCCGCGTCGGATTCAGGCCGATGCCCGGCACCAGCACGTCCGACCCCGGCACGATCAGCGCTGCGCAGACGGGAAAGGCCGCACTTGACGGATCGCGCGGCACGGCGATGGTCTGGGGCTGCAACTCGGGCTGGCCCAGCAACGTGATGACACGGCCCTCGTCGGTCTGCTCGATCTCGATCTCGGCCCCGAACCCCGCCAGCATCCGTTCCGTATGATCGCGGGTCGCTTCCCGTTCGATCACGACGGTCTGGCCGGGGGCATTCAGCCCTGCCAGCAACACGGCCGATTTCACCTGCGCCGACGGCACCGGGACGACATAGCGCACGGGGACCGGTTGGACGGCCCCGTTCAACGTCATCGGCAGGCGACCCCCTTCGCGACCAGCTGACGTGCAGCCGAACAGCGCCAGGGGATCGGTCACGCGCCCCATGGGTCGGCTGCACAGGGACGCGTCCCCGGTGAAGGTCGCGGTGATCCCGGTGGTCGCCATGGCGCCCATGATCAGCCGCACACCGGTGCCGGAGTTGCCGCAGTCGATGACACCCGCCGGTTCCGCAAAGCCGCCGACCCCCACGCCCTGTACGGACCACTCACCGCCGCCGTGATCGGTCACCGTTGCCCCGAAGGCGCGCATGGCCTTCGCCGTGTCCAGCACGTCATCGCCTTCCAGCAGGCCGGTGATCCGCGTCTCGCCCACACACAGCGCCCCCAGGATCAGCGACCGGTGAGAGATCGACTTGTCGCCCGGCACCTCTGCCACGCCGGTCAGCGGTCCGCAGGCAGAAGACGTCATCGGAACGGGGGAACTGTGGCCGGACATGAGGGGTCATCCTTGAAGATTTGCCGGTCCTGACTAACGCAGGTCCCGTGCAGCGTCGAGAGGTATGGGACGGCGGGCGGGGCGCCTTGGCCGCTTGCGGCCAACAGCGCCGTACGGCGTCAGCCCGGCTTGCGAAACGTCAGATAGTGCGGCGGTCGCCCTTCGCGCAGGGCCTTTTGTTCGTAGCGGGTGGACACCCAGTCACCCCAGGGCACGGCCATGCCGTCCGGCAGCGGTGTCTCCAGCGCAAAACCGGCCTTTGGCACTTCCTGCAATGTCTGGCGCACGTAGTCGGGAATGTCTGTCGCAACTCGAAACTCCGCCCCTGGCGTCAGGACGCGAAACAAAGGGGCCAGATGTTCCTGCGTGACGAACCGCCGCCGGTGGTGGCGCGATTTGGGCCAAGGGTCGGGATAATTCAGAAACGCCTTCGCGATGGAGGCTTCGGGCAGCACGTCGAACAGGTCGCGCACGTCGCCGGGATGGACGCGCAGATTCTCGACCCTTGCCCGACGAATCTTGCCCAGCAGCATTGCGACGCCATTGATGAACGGCTCGCAACCGATCAGGCCAACCTGCGGATAGCGCTCCGCCATCGCCAGCAGATGTTCGCCGCCGCCGAACCCGATCTCAAGCCACAGTGGCTTGCCGTCGCAGATCGCAGCGGGGTCAAGTTTCACCCGCGACGGGTTCACGTCCCAACCAACAGCGCCGGGCGACAGCGCGTCAAGGTCGTTGTCCAGATAATCCTTCTGGCTTGCCCGGATCGTCTTGCCGCGAAAGCGACCGTAGAAATTGCGCCAAGGAGCGCCGGAGGGGTGCTTGTCATTCTGCATGGCGGCGCTTTAGCGCGCCCTGCCTCGCCTCGCAAGCGGGGCGGACCAATGGCCCGCCCCGCTGCCCGATCAGACCGCGCGCTTCAGCGCGTCGGCCAGATCGGTGCGTTCCCAGCTGAAACCGCCGTCGGCTTCTGGCGCACGGCCGAAGTGGCCGTAGGCCGAGGTGCGCGCGTAGATCGGGCGGTTCAGGCCCAGATGCGTGCGAATGCCCTGCGGGGTCAGGTCGATGGTGGCGCGGATCGCCTTTTCGACCGCCGACGGATCGACTTCGCCCGTGTCGTGCAGATCGACGTAGACCGACAGCGGCTGCGCGATGCCGATGGCGTAGGACAGCTGCAGCGTGCACTTCTGCGCGATCCCGGCCGCCACGACGTTCTTGGCCAGATAGCGCGCGACATAGGCGGCAGAGCGGTCCACCTTGGTCGGGTCCTTGCCGGAAAACGCGCCACCGCCATGTGGTGCCGCACCGCCGTAGGTATCCACGATGATCTTGCGGCCCGTCAGGCCTGCATCGCCGTCCGGCCCGCCGATCACGAAGGTGCCGGTCGGGTTGACCCACCATTCGGTCGCGCCCGTGATGAAGCCGTCGGGCAGCACCTCGCGGATGTGGGGTTCCACGATGGCGCGGATGTCCGCGCTGGTCTGGCTTGCGTCGCGGTGCTGGGTCGACAGCACGATGGACGTGACCTCGACCGGCTTGCCGCCGGAGTAGCGCAGGCTGATCTGGCTTTTCGCGTCGGGCCGCAGGGTCGGCTCTTCACCGCTTTTGCGCACCTCGGCCAGACGCCGCAGGATGGCGTGGGCGTACTGGATCGGTGCCGGCATCAGTTCCGGCGTCTCGGTCGTGGCGAAACCGAACATGATGCCCTGATCGCCGGCCCCCTCGGCCTTGCCTTCGCCCGCGTTGACACCCTGCGCGATATGGGCCGACTGCTCGTGCAGCAGGTTCGTGATCTCGCAGGTGGCGTGGTGGAACTTGTCCTGCTCGTAGCCGATATCCTTGATCGCCGCGCGGGCGATGCCATCGACCTGCGCCAGCAGGGCCTGGGTCTTCTCTTCCGCGCTCAGTCCCACTTCGCCGCCGATGACGACGCGGCTGGTCGTGGCGAAGGTTTCGCAGGCGACGCGGGCCTCCGGCTCCTCCGTCAGAAAGGCGTCGAGGATGCTGTCGGAGATGCGGTCGCAGACCTTGTCAGGGTGTCCCTCCGACACGGATTCAGAGGTGAAGATATAGTCTTGGCGTGCCATTGGGACGTGCTCCATTTCGGGTTACCCTGCCCCGTCAGGAAGCCGTTGGAGCAGGTCAGCCGCGTGACTACGCACACGGGCAGGCAGGGTCAACGCAATTCGCGCCGACCCCAGCGGTTGTGCAAGCCCGTGGCCGCCATGCCGATCAACACGAGAATCAGGACCGGCCAGTCGCCCCACCGCACGTAGGGCGTGACTGCTCGTGCCGGTGGCAGCGCAGCGTCGAAATAGCCGGTTTCATCCAGTGGAATCCTCTTTACCACTCGGCCATGCGCGTCGATCATCGCGCTGATCCCGGTGTTGGCGGACCGCACCATCGGCAGGCCCTGTTCGATCGAACGCAGACGCGCCTGCGCCAGATGCTGCGTCGGCCCTGCCCCCTTGCCGAACCAGGCGTCGTTGGTGATCATCAGCAGCAGTCGGGGCCGCGCAGGCGTCGCGATTTCCTCGGCAAAGATGCCTTCGTAGCAGATCAGCGCCCGCGCCGTGCCGATCCCGGGCAGGTCGATCAGCGGCTGCGGCATCGCCCCCTTTGCAAACCCGCCACCCTCCGACGTGGCGATCCCGTGAATGCCCATGTTCTTGAGCACTTCACCAAAGGGTACGTATTCGCCGAAGGGCACCAGATGCGCCTTGTCGTAGGTCTGCGTCACCTGCCCCATCCGCGACAGCACGATCAGCGAATTGTAGTAAAGGCCGTCCTGACTGCGGTTAATCCCGGTCACGACCGGCACCCCCTGCGCCGCCTCCGAGATCGCCTCCAGCTCTGCCTGAGCGTAGTCCAGCAGCACCGGCACGGCGGTTTCGGGCCAGACGATCAGGTCCGGGCGCGGGGCCGCCTGCGTGAAGGCGATCATGCGCTGAAAGAAGATCAGGTTCTGCGCCGGGTCCCATTTTTCGTCCTGCGGCGCATTCGGCTGGACGATCCGCACGACGGGTGCATCGGGGTCGGCGGGGTCCGGCGACGGGATCAGGAAAGGGACGACCGCGACGGCGGCAATCAGCGGCAGCGCACCCAGCCAGCGGCGACGGGTCAGCCAAACCAAGCCCGCCGCCACGGTGAGAGTCAGCAGCGTCAATAGATGCGGCCCGCCGTAGGCGGCCAGCTGCGCCCAGGGCGTCGGGATCAGCACATGGCCGATCAGCGCCCAGGGAAAGCCGGTGAACAGGTAACCGCGCAGCGCTTCTGCCAGAGTCAGGCTCAGCACCAGCGCCGACAGGTGGCGCGGCGCGATCAGTCGCGCGACCGCCGTGCCGGCGACCCAGAACAGGCTTTCGCGCAGCGCCATCAAACTGACGGCCAGAGGCGCGGCCCAGCCCCATGTCGCGGCGTCCACCAGGAACGGATCGACCAGCCAGCGCAGGGTGAATCCGAAATATCCCAGCCCGATGCACAGCGCGGCGAAAAGCGCCGCCCGCAAGCCGGGTGCCGACACCAGTACGGCCAGCACGACGGCCCAGGCCGGGACGGCGATGAACCACCACTCGAGCGGGGCCATGCCCAGCGCCACGACGACACCCAGCACCAGAAATGCGGCCAAGCGGGACCAGCGGCCCAGCCGCCAGAGGCGATCCGTCAGGCCCGTCATGTCACGCCTGCGGTATCCGCACACGCAGCCGCTTGATCCGGCGGGGATCGGCGTCCAGCACTTCAAACTCCGGTCCGTCGGGATGGATGATGACTTCGCCCCGCACCGGCACGTGACCCGACAGCATCATCACGAGGCCGCCAAGGCTGTCGACCTCCTCTTCGTCTATGTCGTCGTGCAGGGTCAGGTCCATGCCGATCTCGGCCTCGAAATCCTCCAGCGCGGTCTTGGCCTGCGCGATGTAGACGCCGGGGCTTTCGAGGCTGAAACTTTTCACCTCGTCCACGTCATGTTCATCCTCGATGGCGCCCACGACCTGTTCGATCAGATCCTCGATCGTGACCAACCCGTCGGTGCCGCCGTATTCGTCGATCACCAGCGCCATGTGCGTCCGGTCGGCCTGCATCTTGGTCAGCAGGATTCCCAGCGGCATCGACGGCGGCACGAACAAAAGCGGGCGCAGCAACGCGCGCAGATCGAAGGCGACGGCATCGCCGTTGAACCCATACTTCAGCGCGAAATCCTTGAGGTTCACGAAGCCCAGCGGCGTATCGAGCGTGCCGTCATAGACCGGAAGCCGGGTCAGGCCGCTGTCGCGAAACACGGCGACCAGATCGTCCTTGCTGGTCGCGACCGGTGTCGCCACGATGTCGGCCTTCGGAACCGAGACATCCTCGACCCGCATCCGGCGCAGGTTCAGCATGCCGGGCATCGGCAGCGTGGGCATGGCCTGACGCGGACTGTCGGTGCTGTCATCGGCGTCCTCGCCATTGGGGGAAAGCGCGTCGAACAGCCTGCTGAAGAAATTGCCGCGTTGTTCGTCGCCGTTCTGGTCTGGGGCCTGTTCGGGCTGCGCGCCTTGCGCCGCCCCCAAAGACCCGTCGTCGGTGTCGCCCATTGTCTCCCTGCCTATCTGGTGCCTTGCGGCGTCATGTCCGGTATGGATCATCAAGACCCATCTTGCCAAGTATCTGCGTCTCCAGCCCCTCCATCAGGGCGGCATCTGCGTCGCGTTCGTGATCGTAGCCCAGCAGATGCAGCGTCGCATGGACGATCAGATGCGTCACATGGTCCGTCAGCGGCTTCTCCGCCCGGCGCGCTTCGGCTTCGCAGGTCTCATAGGCGATGGCAATGTCGCCCAGTTCCGGGTCGGCGGGATCGGGCGCAACCGGCATTTCGCCCGCCACCGCCACACCGCGTTCGTCTGACGGCCATGACAGCACGTTGGTGGCGGCAAGCTTGCCCCGGAAATCGGCGTTCAACGCGGCGATGCGCGCATCGTCGCAGCCCATCAGGCTGATCTCCCAGGCCGACGGCTCCAGTCCCAATTCGGTCAGGGCCGCATCCGACGCGGCCTCTGCCAGCGTCGCAAGGTCCAGCGCATCCCAGCGCGCATCCTCGATCAGGCAATCCACGGTCATGTGTCGGCGTCCCTCGCAAGCGCGTCCAGCGGGACAGGAGCGCCAAAACTGTCGTCCAGCAGACCGCTCAGCTCATCCCGTCCGATCTGCTGCACCATCAGCCGCAACTGCCGCACCGCGTCCAGCCGCTTCAGTACCGTATCGGCCCACAGGTTCGCCGTCTCGGCGTCCGTGCGCCGCACCTCGGCATAGGCCTTTTGCGTGTCGGCGGCGAGCTTGGCGATCTCGGCATCGAGCTTGGTGTTCTGCTTGCCCGGCTGGTCCAGCCAGGCGCGCACCCGGCCCAGCGCCGCCTGTGTCGTCTCGTCCAGTTCGGTCATCACCGTCGATCCACCCGGCAGCGGCATCGCCGCGATGGCGGACAGCATGTCGGCCAGTTGACCGCGCAGGGAATTGCGCAGACCCTTGTCCTGCGCATCGAAGACCCGTTCCATCGGCAACTCGCCACGCCGGTATGCCACGAAGGTTTCCGCAACCGTGCGCGCGATGCGGTCCGCATCTGGTCCGCGAAACCCGGTGGCCAGCATGATGAAGCCCTGTTCCGCGTAGGCCCAGGGCCTGCCTCGCCGCCCGCCGTGCGCGCTTGACATCACAGTATGTGATTTCAAGTTGCGCCATTCGTCCAGCGTCAGCTGAAACGCATAGTCGTCCAGAAACCGCCCCGCGTTGCGGCTGCGGTGCTGATTCACGGCAGAGGTCGTGCGCCCGAAGACCGCAGCGACATCGGCATCCAGAATGACCGGCTGGCCGCGCAGGCGAAAGATCGCCTGACGCACACCCGCCGCAAGGTCGTCCGTCATCCCGTCTTTTCCGCGTCCGCCTCGTAGGCCTCGATGATGCGGGCCACCAGCGGGTGGCGCACGACGTCTTTCGAGGTGAAGTAGTTGAAGCTGATCCTCGGGATGTCCTTCAGCAGACGCTCTGCTTCCCACAATCCCGATGTCACGCCGCGCGGCAGGTCGATCTGCGTGCGGTCGCCGGTGATCGTCATGCGCGATCCTTCGCCCAGACGGGTCAGGAACATCTTCATCTGCATGGTCGTGGCGTTCTGCGCCTCGTCCAGCACGACAGCGGCATTGGCCAGCGTGCGCCCCCGCATGAAGGCGAGGGGTGCGATCTCGATCCGCTTCTCCTCGATCAGCTTGGCGACCTGCTTGGACGGAAAGAAGTCGTTCAGCGCATCGTAAAGCGGCTGCATGTAGGGATCGACCTTGTCTTTCATGTCGCCGGGCAGGTACCCCAGCTTCTCGCCCGCCTCGACGGCAGGACGTGACAGGATGATCCGGTCCACGTTCCCGCTGATGAAGTGGTTCACGGCGACGGCGACGGCCAGATAGGTCTTGCCAGTGCCCGCAGGCCCGATGCCGAAACACAGCTCATTTTCGAACAGGGACCGGACGTAGGCCTTCTGCGCCTCGGTGCGCGGCTCGACCAGCTTCTTGCGGGTCTTGACCTCGACCCGATCGGACAGTTCGCCCTTGAACAGCTCTTTCTGATCGCCGACGGTCACGCTTTCGTCCGGATGCATCCGCAATTCGCGGTCGATGTCGCCGGGTTCAAGCGTCTTGCCCGCCTCAAGCCGTTCATACAGCGATTTCAGGATATCGAGGGCGTCGCGGCGCGGGACCGCTTCGCCGATCACCTCCAGCCGGTTGCCACGGCGCAGGATCTGGACGCCCAGCGCGCTTTCGATCGCGGTCAGATTGCGGTCGTATTGGCCGCACAGGTCGATCAACAGAAAGTTGTCGGGAAATTCCAGAACGGATTCCGAAACGTCGGGGGCGGTGGGGGTCAGAACGCCGGAGGGCAATCGTATCTCCTGAACAGGGGGCCTAGGCTCATCGTCGCAAGGGTGAACGTCCACCGCAAGCGCTTGGTCGCACCCACGACGAAAAAAGGCCGCAGCAGATGCTGCGGCCATTCAGATGCCCACAGGTCGGGCAAATTACAAGGAGTCCGGGATCGGAGTGCCGGATTTGAACGGACCCACGGCGGTATTCGGCGGGGCCACGCCGGAACAGACGGGCAGGCCATCGGGCGTCAGGCGCACCGACAGGTAGCCTTCGACTCCGTCATCGATGATCCAGTGATCGCAGCCGTTGGGATCGACCCAGACGCCCGCCACTAGCGTGGACAGGTGATGTGCGTTGACGCCGCGATCGATGGACTTGTCCGGGCCGATCTCGCGAAGTCCTTCGCCACCTTCACAGGCGGACAGTAGGCCGCCCACGGCAATGAGCCCGATGAGTTTCATGATGGTCATGTC